>CAYRRL010000293.1:0-4617 GCA_964426665.1 uncultured Ferruginibacter sp.
AACATTCAGCCTTGCTAACGGCTTTGTTGGTGTACCCAACAGCAGCAGCTATGGAACCACTCCAACTACAATAATCCAAACTGGCGAGGCGGTTATGGTTCAGGCAAATGCAGGCGGCGGCTCAATAGGCATGAGGGAAGCTGCTAAGGTAACTGGCAATGGCGTTAACTACTTCAGGCCTGTAGTTGGCTACGAAAAACTCAAAGCCAACCTGTACACAGTGGCTACCGACAATACAGAAACTATGGCCGATGCCAACGTATCAGTATTTGACGGTGCGTTCTCAAATGCAGTTGATGGCGACGATGCTATTAAATTATCAAATGCAGGCGAAAACTTTGCAATACGCAGGTCAAACGCTTACCTGGTTGTGGAAGGCCGCCAGGTTGTTACCAGCTACGATACCACTTACTTCTGGATGTGGAACATGCGCCAGGGCGAGCAATACAAACTGGAACTGGTAGCAGAAAATATGAATGTAACCGGAAGGAGCGCATTCCTGATAGACAATTTCACCAGCACCACTACGCAGCTTGATTTGGTTGGCGGCACTACTAATTACAATTTTGTAATTACTGCCGACCCAATGTCTTCAGTTGCCAACAGGTTCAGGGTGGTGTACAGGCAGGTTGACCCGGCCCCAGTTCCGGTAACATTTGTAAGCATCAGCGCCAACAAGGCTGGCAATGCGGTAAAAGTGGATTGGAAAGTAGCTGGCGAAAGAGGCATTAAGAACTATGAAATTGAGCGCTCAGCAGACAGAACCAACTTTACAACCATTGCTACAATTGCTGCCAAAGCAAATAATGGCGGCGAGGCAAGCTATGTTTCAATGGACGAATCGCCTCTTAACGGCAATAATTTCTACAGAATTAAGAGCGTAGGCATTGACGGTACAGTAAAATACACTATCATTGCACAAGTTTTGGTGAATGTTAAGTCAGCCTTTGTAATAGCGCCAAACCCTGTAGAGGGCTCTGTAGTAAACCTGCAGATAAGGAACAAAGCAGAAGGCAGGTACACCATCAGGCTGCTGTCAAATGCAGGCCAAACTATTGTATCAAAAGTAGTAGAGCATGCAGGCGGCAACAGCAACCAGATTATCAACCTGCCGGCATCTATAGCCAGGGGTTCATACCAGATGGAAATAGTATCGCCTGACAAAACAAAAGAAGTAGAAACATTATTTATTAATACACTCAAATAAAAACAAACAATGAAGCTTATGTCATTCTCAAAGAAGCTAACGAACGCAGTGGCAACAGCGGTTTTAATGGTAACTCCTTTAATTGGTATTTGCCAGCCTCCTCCGCCAAACGAAGGCGGTGGCAACCCTGAAGTGCCTTTTGACAGTAATATGAACATGATTTTCCTTGCAGCAGGTGTACTGTTTGCAGTTATCATTACTGTTAGGCAGCTTCGTAAGAAAGCTTCTGTAACAGCTTAATCCCGGTACGGGTTAAGTAATAAAATATCTATAGCACCCCTTTTAGGGGGTGCTATTTGTGTTTCTGCCAATCAGGCTAACGAAATTATCCATAAAACTGCTTTAATTGCTTTTGCCTTCCATTTTCAGGAAGGAGTGGGGGCTGTAATGCGCCCAATGCCGTTGTTTTACGAAAAGGCATAATTATTGGTTATCTCCAGGGGGCAATACAGGAAGCCATCTTTGCTCATTAACAAAATGCTGCGGTTTCCGTTATGAAATAGTTAATAAAAGATATTGCTATTTCCGTTTTAAAAATTATCTTGCCGCAGCATTGAAGCATACTGTCCGATACCTACTGAAACTGGTTTATTTTCAATATTTATCCCCCTAAGCAAATCACTCCGGTGCCGGTAGCCCGGGGCCTTTTTTATGTAACCAAATTATCGCCGTACACACAACAGCAAATCTCTTTGTATGAAGAAAATTTACTTACTGGTTCTCGTTGCATTCTTTTTTGCCGGTTTCAATACCCTTGTAGCACAGGTTACAGTAACTGCTACAAGCGGAACGCTAACGGGCACGTACACCACCCTCAAGGGGGCTTTCGACAAAATAAACGATGGCACCCACAAGGGTTCAATCTTAATTGAGATTAGCGCCAGTACAAATGAGGGGGCCACGCCGGCAACTTTGCTTAGCGGCGACGCCGACCCTACCAACTATAGCGATATCCTTATTATGCCTACGGCAGATGCTGTTTCTGTTTCCGGGAACCCGGCTTCGGGTTTTGGCGTGGTGCAGTTGAATGGTGCAGACAATGTAACCATCATGGGCGATAACCTTAACACAGCCGGCACTAACAAGGATTTAAGTATTGTAAATACGGCTGCTGCAGCCACAGGCTATACATCATGCTTAAGGGTAGCAACCCTTGCTGGAAATTCGGCTTCCGCTGATAATATTTTTATCCTTAATTGCAATTTTGTTGGCAACGTTACCGCCGGCAATGCTTCTGGTATTACTGCCACCACATCTTCATCTAATACAAGCTTTGGCCTGTATTTTGGCGGCAAAGGCTCTGCTACCACTACACTGGGAGCTATTACCTCGGAAACAGCTGATGCCGCACTTTCCGGCACTACGATGAACAACATCGTAATTGATAATATTTCAGTGAACCAGTGCGGAAGGGGTATTGTATTCAACGGCGCTGTGCCGGCTGTTTGCTCAGGCCTTAGCATATCAAACAGCATTATCGGTGCTGCCGCTGCTATCAGCGGATACCCTGTAACAACCCCTGCCACTACGGTTTATACAAAGGGTATATGGATTGCAGGGGCAGATGGAATTACTGTAACATTAAATACCATACAGAACATTATTTCTTATGTGGGCACCGTTGCCGCCGGGATAGAACTGGCTTCCAACATTGGCACAGGGCTAATCAGCATTGACAATAACACAATTAACGGGGTGATAAACAACGGTACTGGTGCAACCGCCAATGGTATTTTGGTGAGTTCAACAGGAAACAAGTTTGCCGTTTCTTCCAATACTGTTTCGCAGGTGCAGGGCAGCCAGGCTTCTTCGGCTTCGCCTGTTGCAGGCATCAATGTGGCAACAGCAGGAGGCCTTGCTGAAGTGTCAAAAAATAATGTGTCTGGTGTTTACAACAGGAATATAGGCGGGTACGGTGCGGCCGGTATTTATTTTTCTATTGCAGCAAACGGCAGCGAAATATCAAACAACTTTGTTTCTGATATAGTAAATGTTGGCAACTCAAGTTTTACAACAACTACAGAAAATGCCACAGGCATATTAATTGGAAACGGCTCAAGCCATAAGATTTACCATAACTCCGTGAACATGTACGGCGCAAGCCCGGCAACATCTACCAATGTTGTTTCATGTTTCACGGTATCGTCTTCTGCAAGCACGTCGCTTGATATAAGGAACAACCTGTTTTCCAATACGGTAACAAGCGGATTGGGCACTAATGCACACGTGTGTATGTATTTCCCGTTTACCTCTGCAGCGGCATCAGGCTATATCATTAACAACAATGCTTATTATACAGGCGCTACCGCCGGCCTTCATGGCGTGGCTTTCGCTGGCGCAAGCACTTACAATGTCGCCAACCTGTATACTGTGGCAGCCTTTGACCCTTATACTACGACTGCAGCTACCAATTTCAGGAACTGGTCATCCGCTGCAGGTACGCAAAACAATGATTTTGCAGCGGCCGCTCCATTTGTATCAGCCACTAACCTTCATATAGTTGCTGGTGCTACTCAGCTGGAATCCGGCGGCGTTAGTACGATTATTGCATCAGATATCGACGGGGCCGCCAGGGCTTCGTTCCCTGATATTGGCGCAGACGAATTTGCCGGTACAAAAGTTGACCTGACAGCGCCGCTGATAACATACACTCCATTGACAGGCTCTTGCGTGCTTGGCAACAGGACGCTGACAGTAAATATTATTGACCCCAACGGTGTGCCCACTTCAGGCGCAGGATTGCCCGTGTTGTATTGGAGGATAAATGCAGGTGCATATGCGCCCGTAACTGGTGTTTCCCTTGGTGGCGGCAACTATTCATTTACATTTGGCGCCGGCGCAGTGGTGCCTGATGTAGTATCATACTATATAGTAGCCCAGGACGGTACGGGCACGCCTAATGTTATTTCGGCCCCATCTGCCGGTGCAAGCGGCTTTACAGCCAATATCCCGGCTGCAGCCACGCCGCCGGCAACGCCTGAAAGCTACCTTGTGCAAAACAACCTGCCACCGGGCACATACAACGTAGGTGCTGCACAAGTTTACCCTACATTAACTGCTGCTATAGCGGCGTATAACAATTCCTGCCTCAGCGGCCCTGTTATTTTCCAATTGACGGATGCCACTTACAGCGGCTCTGAAACATTCCCAATTTCAATTGGCAATCCTGTGGCCAGTGCAGTTAATACTTTAACTATAAGGCCGGCAGCGGGGGTAAATGCCACTATCACCGGTTCTAATGCAGAGGCATTAATTAAATTTAATGGCGCTGATTATGTAACTATTGACGGGTCTAACAATGGCACCAATTCGCAAAACCTTACTATTACTAATACCAATACCGGCACTTCTTCTGAAGTTATCTGGATGGCGAGCGCCTCTGCCACTAACGGGGCTACCCATAATGTAAT
>CAYRRL010000294.1:0-3413 GCA_964426665.1 uncultured Ferruginibacter sp.
TTATATCCAACAATTCTAAAGCATTCCCATATTCTCCCAATGGCCCTTCCTTAAAAATTGGGATTGAGTATGGCTACTTGGATATTTCTGACATTTCAAGTAATTTTTTAGGTAGCCAAAAATTATTTGCAGGTGAGGCAATTAATTATGCAGCTCGAATTACTGCAGCACAATACGGCAATCGATGTTTAATCGGCCCTAAAGCATTTGAAAAGGGATTAAATAATTACGTCAGAGATGAGGATGGCCCTTTTAAAGTCAAAGGTAAAAAGGGCGAACAATCATATACTTACTATAAACTTGACTTAGGTGACATTTGGAGAGAAGGTGATTCAGAAGAATCATATTGGGGTTAAATAGTAGACCTAAAGCACTACTGCTAACATGAACTGTGTAAAAAAACTTCCATTAGCGCCTTATCTTTAATACCCAAAAAACATTCCCAATGCAATCAAAAGCCACAACCGTAGATGCCTACATAGAAGAATTGCCCGAAGAAAGAAAAGCAGCTTTTAAAAAATTAAGGGCCGTTATAAAAAAGAATTTGCCAAAAGGCTTTAAAGAAGGGATGGGCTATGGGATGCCGGGCTATTTTGTGCCCCACTCCGCCTATCCACAAGGGTACCATTGCGACCCAAAGCAGCCATTGCCATTTATGAGCATGGCATCGCAAAAAAATTTTATTGCTGTGTACAGCATGGCTGTTTACGCAATGCCTGCCCTGTATAAATGGTTTACCGAAGCGCATGCAAAAGCCTCAGCCAAAAAACTGGATATGGGCAAAAGCTGTATACGCTATAAAAAGCCCGGGGATATACCTTTTGAGCTGATTGGCGAGCTGGCAGGCAAGGTAACGCCGGAAGAATGGATTGCCTGCTACGAGAAAAACCTGCAGCGCAAATAACACAATCCACATTGCCTGTTAATAACGCCAATTATATGTTGAAAACACCTGTTTGCTTTTTTGAAAACAGTGGGAAGAATCAGCAAAAAATAAATTTTGTGTTTGCATTAATACCCCATACAAAAGTTCAAAAAAATTTATCAGGCAGTTCATTCACATAGATGGTTTTCGATAACAGTGTTTTATTATACCCGTGCATTTTTATCAACGGCTGTTAAAAAATTGGGCTTGTTTTTATCAAACACTGCGGTACTGCTAAATATTAGCGTAACAATTCCGTAACACTGATTGTTAATTACCTGTGGATGATGGTGGATAAAATGGATTTTCTAATTTTACAAACGAAGCAAAAATTTTGTTTCCACAAATCCACAGCCCTAATAATAATAGGGCTTATTTATAAATATATTATTATAATAGTATTATGGCAGATATTAACACAGCAAAATTGAATTTGGAAACGGTTGGTTTTTTGGATGTGCCCATTAGCCCCACGATTGATTTGTTTGCTGAAATTGAAAGGCTTAAAAAAGAAAAGAATGCCATACTGCTGGCACATTATTACCAGGAGCCGGATATACAGGATGTGGCAGATTTTATCGGCGACAGCCTTGGGCTGGCACAACAGGCAGAAAAAACAAATGCGGATATTATTGTTTTTGCCGGTGTTCACTTTATGGCAGAAACTGCAAAGATTCTCAACCCTGATAAAAAAGTGTTGCTCCCAGATTTAAAAGCTGGCTGTTCATTAAGCGATAGTGCCCCGCCTGCTTTGTTCAAACAATTTAAGGATAAGCACCCCGGGCATATTGTTATCACTTACATCAATTGCTCTGCCGGCATGAAGGCATTGAGCGATATTATCTGCACCAGCAGCAATGCAGAAAAAATAATCGAGAGCCTCCCAAAAGAACAGAAAATAATTTTTGCGCCTGATAAAAACCTGGGCGCATACCTCAATAAAAAAACAGGGCGCAATATGGTGCTGTGGAACGGCGCCTGCATGGTGCATGAAATTTTTAGCTTGGAAAAAATTACAAAACTTAAAATACGCCACCCAAAGGCTAAAGTAATTGCACACCCTGAGTGTGAGGCGCCTGTGCTGGCTGTGGCCGACTTTATTGGAAGCACAACAGGGTTGCTCAAATACACAGAGAAAAGCGAAGCAAATGAATTTATAGTGGTTACAGAGACAGGCATCCTGCACCAGATGCAGAAGAGCAACCCAACAAAATCTTTTATACCTGCGCCGCCTAACAACAGTTGTGCCTGCAACGATTGCCCTCACATGAAGCTGAATACGCTGGAGAAATTGTATTTGTGCATGGAATACGAAATGCCTGAAATTACCATGCCGGAAGATTTGAGGCTTGCAGCGTTAAAGCCAATACAGCGCATGCTGGATATTAGCAAACAATATGGGTTGTAATTATTGCTTCCAGAACATCGCAATCCTTGTTTTTACATTGCTGCGGATATTGGTATAAAAGAGGTTGATATCGCCAATATGGTAATTCTTTTTCGTGAGGAAGATATTGCCGAAAAATTTTGGCTTGCATGTCCATAAAACGTTTTTATGTATTTGTGCATCCACTATTCCGGTTTTTATTTTATTAAAGTCCAGCAGTACGCCTCCAGTATTAAGGGCAGCGGGTGCATACCCGTCTGTAAGTGTCCAGGTTAAAGGATTGGTTACATAACTTTTTACTGTTTCTTTCTTTACAAACAAAGTATCAGTATAATTTCTTTTATAAGTACGCCACCCAACAAAGCACCCTGTTGATAAAGAATCTTTGCAAGGCTGTAATTCAGTAAAATAATTTTCTGGTACCGGCATACCGATGATGTATGCACATACAAGGCGGTTCTTTAAAACTTTTCCTTCAAAATATTCTTTCAATAACCTGCCTGCATGCAATGTGCCCTGGCTATGGGATGCTATAATTATAGGCCTGTGGTTGTTGAACTTTTCAATAAAATATTCAAATGCGGTTTTAATATCACTGTAGGCTAACGCAAGCGCAGCAGAATCTTTTTGTTTATCCGGGTTGTAAAATGCCCGCAAGTGCGCCTGCCTGTACCTTGGCGCAAAAACCCTGCATTGTTCATTGAATACACTGGCCTGGTAAAGAATTGTGCTGTAATCGGTTTTTGCATTTATCAAGCTGTCGTCAATTGCAGCATTCCAGTTTTCATTGCTAAAGTCTGTAAGGGTAGTGGGATGAATAAAGAAAACATCCACTGCCGAATCTTTTTGGCAACTGTTGCGCAAGGGCTCAGGCACACTATCGCCCGGGTCCCATTTCCAGGGGTGTGCCGCCCAATAATTTAAATCGCTGTAGTCCGGTTTTGAATCCTTGCTTTTAAAATTATAACCTGGTTTGTAGCTGTAATTTGTTTGGCTGCAGGAAAATAAAAAAAGGGCAAGGGAAATACTGAAAATATTTTTGATATTGCTTTTTGTAATTTTTTGCACAAATTGATACCAATTATCAATCTGTTGCCCATC
>CAYRRL010000294.1:3423-4594 GCA_964426665.1 uncultured Ferruginibacter sp.
CACGGTTTCAAAAGTATTATTTATACGGAAAGGATTTAGTTAAATTTATCTTTTTATACATCATCTTGCTGGCATTTATCAGGCATATCCCATTTTTAAGAGCGGTGCTGCTGCACAGCCTTACAGCTTTTGGCGGGCCGCAAGGCCACTTTGGCATGATGATGAAAACATTTGTTGACAAAAGGAGGGATGTTACAAAAGAGGAGCTGATGGAATATATTTCTTTTTGCCAGATGTTGCCAGGCGCTTCGTCCACGCAAACGCTTGCTTTGATTGGGTACAAAAGGGGCGGAGTGCCTTTAGCAATTGTTACACTTATCATCTGGATATTGCCTGCCTGTGCAATTATGGGTGCTTTGTCTTTTTTGGTTACTTATATTGATAGTGCTGCTGTTAAAACAGGCGTGTTCCGTTTTATACCAGAAATGGCGATAGGGTTTTTGGCCTATGCTGCTTACAAGGCATTCCGGGTTTCAGTTAATAATCTAATCACCCTGATAATAATGCTGGTAGCAATGGCTGCCACATATTTCTTATTCAAAACGCCATGGGTTATTCCGGTGCTTATTGTGTTAGGGGGGGTGGTTACTAACTTTAGCAGTAAGCGCATACCAGAAACAGACAGGATAAAGCCAAGACAGATAAGGTGGACAAACATCTGGCTTTTTTTACTGGTGTTTGTAGTGGCAGGTTTTTTGAGCGAAACAGCCCGTAAGCAGGATTGGAAAGAAAGAAAAGCATATAACCTTTTTGAAAATTTTTACCGCTTTGGAAGCTTTGTTTTTGGCGGCGGCGATGTATTGATACCAATGATGGTTGACCAATATGTAGCAAGGCCCACAGCGCAGAAGTTCCTGGATTCTTCCCAGAATATAATCAGGATCAAAAGGGAAGAGTTGCTGACGGGTGCCGGTATAGTGAGGGCAATACCCGGGCCTGTTTTTTCAATTAGCTCTTATGTTGGCGGAACTGCCTTAAAAAGCGATGGCAAGAAGTTTCAACTGATTGGTTGCATTATTGGGCCGGTTGCTATTTTCCTCCCAAGTGCATTGTTAGTTCTATTTTTCTTCCCGGTATGGCAGTATTTGAAAAAGTATGTAATTGTTTACCGTTCGCTTGAAGGTATTAATGCAGTTGTAGTGGGGCTTATGTGGGCTGCTTGTTTGTACCT
>CAYRRL010000295.1:0-4567 GCA_964426665.1 uncultured Ferruginibacter sp.
AGATAAAACGGGGAAACTGCATTTTGTGAGCCCTGAATCGGTTAGTGAGAAAGGGAGTGGGGTGAGCTAAACAGTTTAACCGCAAAGGAAACAGAGGTATTCGCAAAGGGCACAAAGAGATATACTCTTTGTGCCCTTCGTGTTTTTCCCTTGGTGCCCCTTGTGGCTAACAGCATTAATTTTTACAAGAAACAAGAAACCCTTAATTTCGTAAAATAGTTGTTTAACTAACTAATTTTCTTGCCATGTCAAAGAGAACAATAAAAAAGGTAGCAGTTTTAGGTAGTGGCGTAATGGGCAGCCGCATTGCCTGTCATTTTGCAGGTGTTGGTTTGCAGGTGTTGTTATTAGATATTCAACCAAAAGATTTGCCTGCCGATGCAAAGGCAGCAGAGAAAAATAAAATTGTAAATGATGCTTTGGCGACTGCAATCAAATCAAACCCTTCGCCGGTATATACGCAAGATGTGGCAAAGAAAATTACCACTGGAAATTTTACAGATGACATGAAAAAGATTGCTGATTGTGATTGGGTGATAGAAGTGGTTGTTGAAAGATTAGATATTAAACAATCTGTTTTTACTGACGTAGAGAAATACCGAAAGCCCGGAACATTAATTACTTCCAACACATCAGGTATCCCAATTCATTTAATGGCAGAAGGCAGGAGCGATGATTTTAAAAAGCATTTCTGCGGCACACATTTTTTTAATCCCCCAAGATATTTAAGGTTGCTGGAAATTATTCCTACGCCATACACAGGCCAAGCTGTGGTTGATTTCTTAATGCACTATGGCGATTTGGTTTTGGGCAAAACAACCGTGTTGTGCAAAGACACACCGGCTTTTATTGCCAACCGTATTGGCGTGTTCGGTATGATGGCAATAATGAACGGCATGGAAAAACTGGGATTGAATGTGGATGATATTGATGCATTGACTGGCCCGGTTATTGGCCGCCCTAAATCGGCGACATTCAGGACTGCGGATGTTGTGGGCATTGATACATTGGTGAAAGTAGCGAAAGGTGTTGCAGATAATTGCCCGGCCGATGAAGCAAAAGCAATGTTTGCAATCCCTGCATGGCTGGATAAAATGGTTGCCAACAATTGGCTGGGCGATAAAACCAAGCAAGGCTTCTTCAAAAAAACAAAAAGCGCCACAGGTGAAAAAGAAATATTGACTTTGAATTTGCAAACGCTTGAATATGGGCCAAGGCAAAGGCCAAAGTTTGCAACACTGGAAGCAGCCAAGCCAATTGAAGAATTAAAAACAAGGTTGAAAGCTTTATGCGCAGGCACTGATAAAGCAGGAGAATTTTATCGTTTGTTCCACTACAATTTATTCTCATATATCAGCCACCGCATCCCTGAAATATCCGATGAGATTTATCGTGTTGACGATGCAATGATGGCTGGCTTTGGCTGGGAAATCGGCGCTTTTGAAAGCTGGGATACATTAGGCGTTGCCAAAACTGCAGAAGCGATGAAAGCTGCAGGATTTACCGTAGCAGCCTGGGTGGATGAAATGATTGCAGCAGGCAATAAATCTTTTTACAAAGTTGAAAACGGCAAGCGGCTCTGCTACGACGTTAGCAGCAAATCATACAAAGCATTGCCAGGCGGCGATGCCTTTATCGTAATGAAAAATTTCGATAACCAAACCGTTTGGAAAAACAGCGCCTGCCGCACTTATCATTTGGGTGATGATGTGTTAGGCTTGGAATGGTATACAAAGATGGGCAGCATCGGCGGCGAAGTATTGGAAGGGATCCAGAAATCAATTTCACTGGCAGAAGAAAAATACAAAGGGCTGGTTATTGCAAATGAAGGGCAAAATTTTTCTGCTGGCGCAAATGTTGGAATGATATTTATGCTGGCAATAGAACAGGATTATGATGAGATTGATATGGCAATAAGGATGTTTCAAAACAGCATGATGAGGGCAAGGTATTCTTCCATTCCTGTTGTGGTGGCACCGCATGGCTTGGCATTAGGCGGCGCATGTGAACTGAGTTTGCATGCTGATAAAGTTATCCCTGCTGCTGAAACATATACTGGTTTGGTGGAAGTGGGCATTGGCGTAATACCCGGTGGCGGCGGCACAAAAGAATTTGTATTGCGTGCAAGCGATGAGCTCCACAGCGGCGAGGTTGATACGAATACTTTGCAAAACCGTTTCCTCACTATTGCCACAGCAAAGGTTGCAACTTCTGCCTACGAAGCATTTGATTTGGGTATTTACAGAAAAGGCAAAGACCAACCAAGCATCAATATTGGAAGAAGAATCAGCGAAGCGAAACAAGCCGTTATTGAAATGTATGATGATGGTTATGTAATGCCTGTTCAAAGAAAAGATATCAAAGTGCTTGGCCGCAGTGCATTGGGCGCTATGTATGCAGGTATTAATGGAATGCGTACAGCAAACTATGCAACAGAACACGATGTAACTGTTGCAAAAAAACTGGCTTATGTAATGGCCGGCGGCGATTTAAGCGAACCTACTTTAGTAAGCGAACAGTATTTATTGGATTTAGAAAGGGAAGCATTCCTTTCTCTATGCGGAGAAAAGAAAACACTTTAAAGAATACAGAGTGTGTTGAAAACAGGAAAACCTTTAAGAAACTAGTTGGCTGTTTTATTTTTTCTTCTAAAATAAAAATACAAGGGCGCCCCTATAAATGTAAGCACCAGCCCAAACACCGAATTGATAAACGCCGTTTTGCCCTCCATGTAATTAGTAATGTCAGTATATACAGTCATTACAAAATAAAATGCAGTAAACAACACAAACAGCAATGGCACCCATGGGTAGCCGTTCACTTTGTATGGGCGTTCTGCGGCAGGCATTTTTCTTCGCAAAATAAAAACGCCATAAGCCCCAAAACCATAAAATATCCAGGTAACAAAAATGAACAGGTCAGTAAGCATATCGAAAGACCCGCTTACAACAAAAAGGCAACAAACTGCAGTGTGCAACCACAATGCATTGGCAGGTGTTTTGTATTTGGGGTGCACTTTGCCGGCAGCGGAAAAAAATGAACCCTGCCTCGCCATTTCAAAACTCACCCTTGCACAAGCCAGGATGTTTCCATTGGTGCAGCCTAAAGAAGAAACCATCACCAACAAAGCAACCACGCCTGCGCCTGCATTGCCAGCCACCGGTGTCAGCGCATCTGTTGCCACCAATTTCGATTTTGCTATTTCATCAATGGGTAATACATACAAATAGGCCTGGTTGGTAACAACGTATAATACAATGCAGCCGATAATTCCAATAAACAAACCCTTTGGTATATTTTTTCCTGGCTCTTTTATTTCGCCTGCCACAAAACTGATGTTGTTCCACCCGTCATATGCAGCAAAGGCGCCGCTCATAGCAGCTACAACGCCTGCTACCAATGCAATGCCGCTTAAATGAATGGAAGAAGAGGGCTGGGTAAAATGAGATACACTGCCTTTGCCTGAAAAAAACAACATGCACACCATCAGCACCAGCGCCATTACTTTAGCAACTGAAAAAAGCACCTGCACACGGCCCCCTGCCTTTACGCTGCGGCAGTTTACCCAGGTAAGCACAAGAATAAGAATTATAGTCAATGACTTTACGCCTGCATTTTCCAAAGGGTACAATTTTCCAATAAAGGGGATATGCCACTGTATTGAATGCTCAACAACGCCTGAAAACCGTGGCAGCGCTACAAATGTTTCAGCATATTGCGAAAAGATAAAAGCAATGGAAGCAATGCTGGCAGTATTGATAACAGCAAAACAAGCCCAGCCGTACAGGTAGGCAAAAAAACCGCCATACATTTTTTGAAAGAAAACATACTGCCCGCCCGTTACTGGAAGCATAGCGCCAATTTCAGCATTTACTGCTGCGCCCATTAAAGAAATAATGCCAGCGGCTACCCAAACACCCAATAACAACAACGGTGAGCCCAACTGCCCTGCCATCACAGCAGGTTTCATAAAAATACTGGAGCCAATGATGCTGCCTGCTACAAGCGATACGGTTGTCCAGAGGCCTAATTTTCTTGTGAGTGTATTTTCTGCTGGCATTAAAAAATCAGGGAATGATGATTGCTGGTTATTTATTGTTTACAATTTTGGCTGTTGCCCATATTTGCAATGTTAGCATCTGCATACAAGCCTCCCATAAATGGGAATTATTACAAGATAAAGAATATGTATTGATAAACCCTTTTCAATGGCCTGGGCCGCAGCCTATCATTAAGCAATAATATGTTCCGGTAGCGCAACCCGGGAAATTATGCGCCGGCGGGCAACTGTTTTTTTGCTTTAAAATATTATCTTCGCCAATTACATATTTCTCCCAGTATTAACTTATGGTTAAAAAGGCGGTATATATGATTGTGAACCGATTAAAAACAAATTCATTCAATGGACCAAAGTATAATTTCCATCATTGCCGGAGCAGTTGCCCTTATAGTGGGCATCGTCCTGGGCAAGGTTATTTTTGCAAAAAACACTAAAAAACAGGTAGAAGAAGCCCAATTACAAGCCCAATCCATCGTAAAAGAAGCAGAATTGAGGGCTGAAACCATC
>CAYRRL010000296.1:0-4558 GCA_964426665.1 uncultured Ferruginibacter sp.
TGTAAGTTTGCTCGCTCTTGTCTTGCTTTGGGAAACCAACGGTAATATTATAAGTGCCGTTTTTTAATTTAGGTATGATAAGGTAACCGGATACTGAAGAACTCATCACTCTTTTGTCAAGCTTTGCATAGAAGGGTTGTTTGCCTTCGGTTTGCAAATAGATAAAATGATTGAGCTGGGCACTAATGGAAACTGGTATTATAACGACCGCCGCTATGAACAGAAAAACGGCTTTTGATTTTATCATGCTTATTGCTTTAGGCACAAATCTAATTATTTAAACCAATCACAGATTTCATATTAACCGCCTTGCCTCAAATATTGTATTTATGTTAATAAAAAAGGGAAACAATAGACGTTTCCCCAATATAATATTGAAAATGTATTTAGAACCTTGGGCAAGGGATACCTTTGACTTCTACTGGCCTGTGGATATAAATGAGCGAAAACTCAGAACCACCCCGGCTTGCTGTAGCTGCTTTGAGCCCTGATGTATTAATATCATAGCTGGCGCCTATACGGAAACCTTTTACTTCGAGGCCAAGGTATGGTATAATAGCATCGTTTACCCTCATCCACGAACCAAAATAAACATTTGTTGGATTCTTTTCATCGCCATTTACAAGCGCAGACAATGCCCCGCCAAGCACTATTTCGCTGGCTTTGTTTTGCAATTGATAAATAGCTGATGTATGCATGGTAAGGTTATCGCTCACGGGAAATGAGCCGCCGCCATGCACCGTCATACGTGACGCAAGCGCCCAGCTTTTATCAATAAAACTAAGGTTGGGCTTGTTGATGTGGTATATTGAAAAACCAAGGTAATAATTATTAATGCCGTTCGAGGAGCCGGAGTAAAGCAAACCTGCGTTCATATCAAAGTAACTTTGCGAAGTGCCGTTGCTGAATGTTTCAGAAGTTGGGTTTGTAAAGCCATTTTGTGTGAGCTGGTCTTCGAAAGTAAGCTTGCTTCTGTCTAAAATTGCACTGCTGTATGTGGCCTGAAAACCTGCGCCAATTGTATTGTAACCATCTTCATCCAATGCTTTGTGATAGCTTAATGAAACGGAGCCATAATTTAATTTTAAGGCAGCATCTGCACTTTGGTCACTAAGGCCGGAAATACCAAACCCAAAAACATCGCCTTCTGGTATCCTGCCTTTTAAAAGACCAAAATCAAGCGATGCGCTGGTAGTTACATAGGCTTTTGGTATTGAAGGCCATTGGTCCCGGTGGTTTGCCGACAGTCTCCATGAACCATCAAACTTTCCCGTAAAAGCAGGGTTTAAAGTAAGTGGAGACGAAAAAAATTGTGAAAAATGCGGATCCTGGGCTTTGGCGGATACCATCGCAACTACAAGCAGCAACAACGATAGGGCTTTCTTCATTTTTTAATACTTAAAATTATAAAAGTAAAGATAGGGAAATGAGCCTAAATGCTGCATTGCGGTAAGCAAATGGTTTGCCTGAAACGCAGAATTTGAGTGTTTACACTTAACCAAATATATAACGCATGGGAAGAAATAATATTACGACTGCATTTTTTGCCCAAAAGCCAGGTCTCCGGCGTCACCCAATCCCGGAACGATGTAGCCTTTCGCCGTCAATTCATCGTCAATATCCCCACACCAAATGGTTGCCCTGGGTACTTCTCTCAGCACATACTCAATGCCAACCGTACAGGCGATGGCGCAAACAATGTGCAGGTCTTTAATATCGCCTTCGTCTTTTAAATACTGGATAGATTTTACTAATGAAGCGCCAGTGGCTATCATTGGGTCACTGATGATGATAACTTTCCCATCAATTTCGGGGCAACTCATGTATTCAAGGCTTATGTCAAAAGAGCCATCGGGGTTATGCTTGCGGTAAGCGCTGATGAAAGCGTTTTCGCCCTTATCGAAATAATTTAGCAGCCCCGTATGCATACCAAGCCCGGCACGGAGTATGGTTGCCAGCACTGGCTGTTCTGCCAGCACTTTGCAACCTGCAATGCCCAACGGCGTGGTTACTTCCTGTTCTACCCAATCCATCTTTTTGCTTATTTCATAGGCACATACTTCAGCAATGCGCTCCAGGTTGCGCCGGAAACGCATACGGTCGTTCTGAGTTTCTACATTACGCAGTTCGCTAACCCAGTTGCTGACTAAAGAATGATGTTCACTAAGATTGATAACCATGAATGAGGCTTTGAATGTTTATTTTTTGAAAGTGCCACAGATTTGCTTTTTGAAATAAGCCGCAGATGACACAGATTTGCACAGATTTAAATCCAGCCACGAATTTCACAAACTGAAAAGAATTTAGTTTTTGATAATGATGGCTGAAATTTTATCCCTGCAAGGGCTGTAAAAATAGGGATTTAAAAAAATGAATAAAAAATGATTTACAGGGCTATAGGAATAATGAGCGGCAGCAGCCTTGATGGGCTTGATATTGCTTTTACAGAGTTTACAGAAACAGGTGGCAAATGGGCGTATGAAATACTCTATGCCGATTGTATAGAATACAGCAAAGAATGGGAGGAGAGCTTAAGAAATGCCGTTCAACTTTCTGCATTGGATTATCAATTGCTGCATACTGCATACGGGCATTATATTGGCCAGCAAATAAATGCTTTTATTGAAAAATACGGGCTGGAACACAAGGTGAATTTGATTGCCAGCCACGGCCATACTACTTTTCATTTGCCGCAACAAAAAATGACGGCCCAACTCGGTGATGGGGCTGCTATTGCTGCTGAAACAGGGTTGAATGTAGTGAGTGATTTAAGGAGTTTGGATGTGGCGCTTGGGGGGCAAGGCGCCCCTATTGTGCCTATTGGTGAAAAACTATTGTTTGCCGGCTATGATTATTTCGTGAATATCGGCGGCATTGCAAATATTTCAATTAATGATAACTGCAAATGCATTGCTTATGATGTGTGTGCGGCAAACCGTGTATTAAATATGCTGGCTGCGGAAAAAGGTGTGCAATATGATGATGGCGGAAAGCTTGCAGCAACTGGAAATGTAAATGAATATTTATTGGGCGAACTGGATTCGCTTGATTATTACTGCAAGCCATACCCCAAATCGCTGGCAAATAGTTTTGGGGTTGATATTGTGTACCCAATAATAAAAGCTGCAGGTATTTCGGTGCAGGATGGGCTGAGGACTTACGCAGAGCATATTGCTTTGCAAATAAAAAATGCAGTGGCAGCAAATGAACAAACAAAAAAAATGCTGGTAACAGGCGGCGGGGCTTTGAACACATTTTTGACTGAAAGATTAAAAGCCCTGCTGGCTGAGAAAAATATTGAAGTTGTAATTCCTGGTAAAAAAACAATACAATACAAAGAAGCGGCGATAATGGCATTGATTGGAATATTGAGATGGAGGGAAGAGGAAAATGTATTAGCTTCTGTAACGGGGGCAAGCAAGGGAAGCATTGGCGGGGCTTTGTGGATGGGGTGAGCCGTTTCTTGTTTCTCGTTGGTTGTTTCTCGTTGATTGTTTCTCGTTGATTGTTTTTTGGGCTTTAACTTTCTATTTGGGAAAGATTTATTTTAATTGTACAAAATTTCTGCGATGAAAAAATTATTGGGGCTTATTGTT
Source organism: uncultured Ferruginibacter sp. (assembly GCA_964426665.1). Taxonomy (GTDB): domain Bacteria; phylum Bacteroidota; class Bacteroidia; order Chitinophagales; family Chitinophagaceae; genus Ferruginibacter. The sequence continues at coordinate 3,597 of CAYRRL010000296.1, forward strand.
GTTGGTTCTGTTTTGTTTGCCGCATGCCAAAGCAAGGCTGAAAAGGAAACTACGGAAAAAGATAACTATGAAAAAGCAAAAGAGTCATTAGAGGAAAGAGAGAAGAAAAACCCTGTTGCTTTTATATCTGTTACCAGCAAAGACAAGCATAATTTGATTGGGCAAACGGTGATTAAAGGAACCGTAAACAATAACGCCAAAGTTTGTGTGTACAAAGACGTGGAATTGGAATTATCTTTCTTTAGCAAAACAGGTGTATTGCTTGAAAAAGACAACGAAAAGATTTATGAAGTGATTGAGCCGGGAAAGAGCGCTGACTTTAAAACAAAATATTTTGCACCAAAGGGAACGGATAGTGTTGGGATTAAAGTTATTGGTGCAAATGTTAATTAATTACTTCAAAAACTCAAACCTGTCCCCGTCAAACAAACCTAAATCACTCAATTTTAAATGCGGTATCACCAACAATGCCATAAATGACAATGTCATAAACGGCGCTGCTAATGTTGAGCCCAATTTCTCCTTCGTCATTTTATCAATCGCTGTGTAATCATCCGCTACTTTATAGCCATCTTCATTGCTCATTAGCCCTGCTATGGGCAAACCTAAAACAGCAGAGGACGATTTGTTTACCGCACTCACACCGCCTTGTTCCTTTATCACAAGGTTTACAGCTTTGCAAATGCTTTCATCATCCACACCAACGGCAATAATATTATGGCTGTCGTGCGCCACCGTTGATGCAATAGCGCCCTGCTTTAACCCAAAATTCTTTACAAAAGACTTTGCAACAGGCGCTTCTTTATAGCGGTTCACAACAACCATTTTTAAAACATCATCAGCAACGTTGCTTACAATATTGCCTTTTTCAACTTTAGGCGCAACAGGTAATTTATTGGTTATAAGCTGCCCTTCCAATGCTTCAATCACAAAAATCTCTTTTTCACTATTAAATTTTATTT
>CAYRRL010000297.1:0-4540 GCA_964426665.1 uncultured Ferruginibacter sp.
TTTGTAAAACTTCCTGCGTTTACCAGTGGGTCAAAAGTGTAAATTACATATTTGGGGTTTTTATTTCTTGCTAAATAATTATTTAGCCTTACTATAGCCATAGATATTTCGGAGTGGCCATCTACACCAATATTTACACTTTTTAAATGAAAAGTAGTATCAAAAAATTGTGGATCAAATTGCACCCAACAATGTGAGCTTCCGGTAAACACTAAATCGGCATTAATGTTTGATGTCTTTTCTATAGTATCATAAGTCATTATTATCTTTTCCTTAATTTTCAATGAAATTATGATCTGTACCAGTCCTATAAAAAGGGTAAATAAGAACAAAAAAAATGCAATATTCTTAACGAATTTTATCATGTTGGCTAAAATTGAAAATAAATGAATTGTTGCATATCAACAGTTAATGAGTATTTGAATATTACAATAAGGAGGAAAAAATAGAAAGACCAACGCAGGGCTTTTGGCCAATGCCTGCCTAAATGTTCAAGCGCATATTGATGCTCTCTTTGCAGCCACTCAATTGCAATAAATATTACCAGTAAAATAAAGAGTGGTATTGCCTGTTCAATATTGTTAAAGTAAGGTATCTTAAAGAGAGATGCTGTAAACATATCTTTAATGTAAAGTATTGCATGCGTTACATCGGGAGCTCTAAAAAATATCCAGGCAATAACGGTTAAGCTAAAAGTTAAAATTATTTGGCTTAACTCTTTAAATGAGGGAAAGTATTTTCCTGCGGCTGCAATATTTAGATTGTTTCTATTGGTGCCTAAAATTATTGAAGGCATTATGTAAAGGGCGTTTAGTGCACCCCAAACAATAAACGTCCAGTTTGCGCCATGCCAAAATCCACTTACAGTAAAAATAATAAAAGTATTTCTTACCCGCATCCAATTACCGCCTTTACTTCCTCCAAGAGGAATGTATAAATAATCTTTAAACCAGGATGACAAAGAAATGTGCCAGCGCCTCCAAAACTCAGCAATATCCCTTGAAAAATAGGGAAATGCAAAATTGCGTAATAAATCAATTCCAAATAATCGTGCCGTTCCTATTGCGATATCGGTATATCCTGAAAAATCTCCGTATATCTGAAAGGTAAAGAATAAAGCCCCTAGCAGCAGGGTGCTTCCAGAGTAATCGCCAGCATTATTAAAAATTAGGTTTGCATATTCTGCACAATTATCAGCTATCACAATTTTTTTAAAAAAGCCCCAAAGTATTTGCCTTAATCCGTCAACGGCTTTGGTATAATCAAATGTTCTATCTTTTTTTATTTGAGGAAGCAAGTGCGTTGCTCTTTCTATGGGGCCAGCCACTAATAAAGGAAAAAAACTCACAAATACGGCATAGTCCACAAAGTCTCTTTCAGCTTTTATTTTACCGTTATAAATATCTATTACATAAGATAAGCCGTGAAACGTGTAAAACGAAATTCCCACTGGTAAAATTACAGTTATCATCAGAGGGCTCACTTGCCAGCCTAAAAGAGAAACAGCTTCGGCAAATGAACTTGCAAAAAAATTGTAGTATTTAAAAACACCCAAAAAACCAAGATTTACAATTACGCTTAACCAAAACCAAAATCGCTTTTCTTTTTTATTTTCGGCATTTTGCATTTTTAATCCTGTATAAAAATCCAGTAAAGTGGAAAAAAGTAACAAAAACATAAAGCGCCAATCCCAGCATGCATAAAAATAATAGCTTGAAATCAAAAGTAAAATATTTTGAAGCTTGAGGCTTTTGTTTTTAATAACCCAATAGAGTATAAAAACAATGGGTAAAAATTTTAGAAAGGCAATTGAGTTAAAAAGCATGTACTTGTTTTGGCAATAAGAGTTTGGGTTTAGGTTGCAGTTTAAATTACAATTTGGCTAAGATAGCCATTTGTACAATAGCCAATGGGCAAATATATTAAAAAGGCAGAAGCGGTTAAAGGCAAATCTATTAGGAAGTGCACACAAGTTTTTTGCTTTTTGTAAATGGGTTTGCAGTATTAGTTAAATGGATAATTTAGGTGGGCTATTTTAATTTCTTAGCCAGCTTTATGGAATGTTTTAATGAGTGGATATTATGCCAATCACTATGCGATACAATAATGAATTTTGGGTTCCGGCATTTTTTCTTTACATTTTTTAAAGTAGTTTCATATGCCGCAATATCGGCATCGCCTAAAAAACCCAGGTTTTCTGCTTCGGCGCCTTTAATTAAACAACCTCCGTAAAGAATTTTTTCTTTCTCGAACCAAATAATAATATTGTCAGTAGTATGCCCCGGGCCTGGGTAATAGGTTTCAAAAGAATAATTTCCAACATTGAAAACCGTATCTTTTGTCATTAAAAATTCTGCTCTTTTTTTATTGTTTATTTTGCTTAGTTCATCGGTAAGTTTTGAAGTATATGTTTTAATCCCTTTTTGTTTGTAGTATTCAAGCCCTTCTGTACGATCGCTATGCCAATGAGTGGCAATGCAAATTGTTACCGGAAGCCGGTGTTTTATTTGGATACTGTCTAACAAAGGTTGAAACTGTGTGGTATCCCAGGGTGTGTCGAAAAGCACAACAGCATCCTGTGTAACAAGGTACATTCCATTTGCCGGTATTTTATTGCCTTCATAAACATTATAGGTGCTGTAAATATAAAAATTACCGGTTAAGTGGTTAATGGTAAGCTTTGCATTTTCATTTTGTGCCCATGCAGTGGAAAAGGCAAATAAATAAAACAACAGGAAAAATAGGTTAAGCACTATTTTTTTTGAATGGGCGATAAAATGGAAATGCATTATTAAAAGTAATTAAAAAAAATAGTGATGCTGAAGTTTTACATTGAAAATTTGGCTGTTTTTCTATTGCACTTTTATCCATTTTTTGAATCTCAAATCCTGTTTTTATCATTAGTGAAGCATGGATTTATCGGTAACCAGCATTGTTTGCTCCATGTTTACTATTAGGTATTAATGTTTTATTGCTTAATTAAATTTAAAAAATTGTTCGTAAAATTTCTTTTTTAGCGGCAACTCTTTATTTTTGCGGCAATGAAAGTTAACGCATTTGCATTGTTGCTCATATTTCTGTCGTTTGTTACATTACCATCTATTATAAGTAATGTGTGCAAAGATGTGGATATATCCAGCGTTTTTAACTTTTCCGAAGAAAAAGAAGAAAACCACAAATCTGGGGTAGAAAAAAATACCGAGTTTAGCTCCAGCTTTTATGATTTGGGTTTTATTAACCAGCAGGAAGTATTATTGACTTATGAAATTTTGCATAAGCATATTAACACCAGCCTCGAAATCTTCTTACCTCCTCCCGAGCATCATATAGCCTAAGTACCGCAGTTTTAATGCGTGTTGTACAATGATGGACCAGTGTTCATCCTTTCCTGCCTGTATCTTCAATTCAGGTAATGGTATCTATTTTTTTACTTTTTTAAAATTTATATGACAAAAAATAAACCTTTTGCCTCGCTGAAGTTTGATTTTTCTTCAGGGTTGGTAGTGTTTTTAATTGCGCTTCCCTTGTGCCTGGGAATTGCCATGGCTTCCGGGGCGCCATTATTTTCGGGTATTATTGCCGGTATCATCGGTGGTATTATTATTGGCGGTATTTCCGATTCGCATATCAGTGTTTCCGGGCCGGCTGCCGGTTTATCGGCCATAGTGCTTGCGGCAATTGCTTCATTGGGTTCGTTTGAAATTTTTTTAACGGCTGTTTTCCTGGCAGGTATCCTGCAACTTGTGTTGGGTTTTTTAAAAGCCGGAGCTATATCCAATTATTTTCCCAATAATGTAATTGAAGGAATGCTGGCCGGTATTGGTATTATTATATTTTTAAAACAAATTCCCAAAGCATTGGGTGCAGATGTGGAAGTAGGTAGCGGCTTTGATATTTTTGCCGACCTTGCCCAATCCTTTACGCAAATTCAACCAGGCGTATTGGTTATTGCATCTGTGTCAATTGCTTTATTAATTCTTTGGGAAAAAATCCCTTTTCTAAAAAAATTAAAATTGTTGCCGGCAGCATTGTTTGCCGTAATTACCGGAACAATGTTAAATGAGTTGTTTATTGCAACCGGAAGCCCTTTGGCTATTACTTCCAATAAATACCTGGTAAACCTGCCGGTAGTTTCCAGCTTTGATGATTTTAAGGGGATTTTTATTTTGCCGGCTTTTTTTGATTTTTCAAACGGCTTTGCAAGCACAGGCCTGTTAAATAAAGAAGTGTGGACCGTAGCTTTTACTATTGCCATTGTGGCATCGGTAGAAACCTTGTTATGCATTGAAGCATCGGATCGTCTTGATCCGCAAAAAAGGCTTACCGATACCAACCTGGAGCTTAAAGCGCAGGGAGCAGGAAATATAATAAGCTCTTTACTTGGAGGTTTGCCTATTACTTCGGTGGCCGTAAGGTCTTCGGCCAATGCAAATGCCGGCGCCAAAACAAAATTATCTACCATTACACACGGCACTTTACTATTGGTTTGTGTACTTACCATTCCTTTTTTATTAAACAAAATACCCCTGGCTACATTAGC
>CAYRRL010000298.1:0-4532 GCA_964426665.1 uncultured Ferruginibacter sp.
TATATACTTATATCTTTTTCTTTAGCCTAATTTTTTTTAGAATTTTCTTCCAGTATGTAAGGTGGGTTTATCCTATGATAGAATATAAATCCCTGCTTGATAAGTCGAGCAAACATCAGAGAATAATTGCTCTATTAGGTACTAGTATCTTATGTAGTTTAGGTTATGACACATTTTTGTTTATCACGAAAATGTTTTTTAAATGAGAAAGAGATTTTTATAATGATATTACGTGCCGGCGGGGTTTCACGAAAAATTAATATTAGTGATAGTATATGCAGTGAAAACCCCGCCGGGACTGGAAAAAGCCCTGAAAAAGGTTGTGAAACCTAATAGCCTCCTCTATACTATATTTGCCCCTTATGCAACCAAAAATTTCAGTCGCCTTATGCACCTACAATGGCGAAAAATTTATTGAACTGCAACTGGAAAGTATTTTTCAGCAAAGCCTTGCTGTGGATGAAATAATTATTTGCGATGATGGCTCCACAGACAAAACAATTGAAATCATTAATGCCGCCAGCAAAAAATACCCCGGCATTATACAACTGCACATCAACGAAACAAACCTCCGCAGCGTAAAAAATTTTGAGAAAGCCATTTCTTTAACAACAGGCGATTATATTTTTTTGAGTGACCAGGATGATTTGTGGCATAAAGACAAAGTGAAAAAAATAATAGCGGCGTTTAATGAGAACCCAAAAGTTGAAGGCGTGTTTACAGATGCCACGTTGATAAATGACGATAGCAATGAGATTGGCGGTTATACACTCTGGCAACTGGCTATGTTTAATTACGGCATGATTGAAAAGTTCAATGGCTTTTGGAAAATTTTCCAGTTGAACCAAAACATGGTTACAGGTGCCACGTTTTGTTTTTCAAAAAAGGCAAAGGAGTTTATTTTCCCTTTCCCTATCTCCACTTATTTTTTTCATGATGAATGGATTGCTTTGCATCTTGCATCAAGGGGCAGTTTGATGGCACTACAGGAACACCTTACTTTTTACAGGATACATACCAGCCAGCAGGTAGGCGATATTATGTTGCAGCGTTATGAAAAAGAAAGGGAGTATTCTGACTGGGTATTGGGTTTTAAAGAACCAAGGAATTTTGGGGAGTATTTAAAAAGCTATAAAAGGGCCTATACTATTTACCTGAAGTTTATTGACCTCAAAAAAAATGCAGGCGAAACCAGCCTCGATATTGATGCTTTGATAAAAGGCAGTGCCGCCAATTTTGAAAATATCGGGGAGAAAATGAAGAAGCGCTACCCTATCAGCTTCCCGGTAAAAAGGGCAATAGACAAAATAAGGAACAAGCGCCAGCTAAAACCATTGCAATAAACATGCTTAACTATTTTACGCTTTTCAGGAACCTGTGGCGCCATTTCAGTGGCTACAATACATTCGGCATTCTATTGTCTTTATTTTTTTTGCGTACCAAAGTGGCTATCCCTTCAAGGAAATTGTCTATCCATTTAAGAAAAAACAGCACTGACAAAGAAACCTTTGTTGAAATTTTCCAGGATAATTTGTATGGCATCCTTTTGCCTTTTCATGTAGGCAGGATTATTGATGCCGGTGCCAATACCGGCATTGCATCTATCTTTTTTAAAGTAAAATACAGGCACGCAAAAATTGCGGCTATTGAAATTGAAGAGTCAAATGTTGCAATGATCAGGAAAAACCTTGCTAACCCGGACTTTACAATTTATCACCGGGCTTTGTATAATAAAACAGCATTTTTTAAAATAGAAAACCCCTATCATGCCAATAATAGCTTTGTGGTAAAAGAAGTGCCGGAAGGAAGCCCTTATGATGTAAAGTCGATTACCATTGATGAAATAATAGAAGAACAAAAATGGGAGATGGTTGATATTTTAAAAATAGACATTGAAGGTGCGGAAAAGGCATTGTTTGAATCGGGCTACCAAACATGGCTGCCCAAAACAAGGGTGGTAATGATTGAAACGCATGACAGGATGGTGCCGGGTTGTGCGTATGCCGTAATAAAGGCAATGAAAGAATTTGATTTTACGCTTTATACAGCTGTGGAAGGCACGCTTATATTTTACAGCAGGGAAATAATGAACCTGCATGTGTAACTCCACAGTGTTATGGCCCTTACTGTACAGTGTATCCCTGTTTTTGTTTACTTGCGGTATATTATTTCCAGGATACTGTCCCCCACATGTGGCCTGAAGTGCGATGTTTCGTAAAAATTGGTGATGCTGCCGGTAAATTTATTTTTTCCGGTAAAATCATACAGGCGGCTCCCATATAAATCATGGAGTATTTTCATATCGCTGGCTGAGAATTTTTTTTCATCATAGGTGGGGTTAAGTATCACACGGTAATCAGTTTTGTTCCTTTCTAATATTTCTTTCATTCCCTGCAGCATTGGTATAAAGTTTTCGTCAATATGGCTTACGCTGTCGGTTGATTCTCCTTTGCGGGCATAAAAAACAGCTTTTTTTGTGCCATAATATTTAGCCGGGTCCCCTTCAGCAAGCACTTCTATATCCACATAGTTAACTTCATTGGTCGTATCATTAAAACTCACTGTAGTGTTCAATAGTACGGCACCCATCCATTTTTTATATGTATGTGTAAGCTTATACCCGTAATAACTCTTTAAAAAATTATTGTCTAAATAGGCCCAAAAAAAAGTTTTTTGAAAAATGAAAGGGCTTTCCCCTGATACAGCAGGGTGTTTTATAAAGAGATGCCCGTAATCATTTTTGTACATCCTGAACGACCAATCCCTGTCAATAAGAATAAGCGCATTGTTGATTGGGGTATGCATTGAATCAAGGAACCTGATTTTAGTATACAGGCCGTACACAGTTTCACCGGCTGCATCAAATGAAAATGGGGAACTTCCGGAAGGCAAATATTTTCGCCAGGCAGAAGGCCTGAAAGCTGCTGACCTTGAGCTTCCGAAAATAAATGAATTGTATTTGTATTTTGGATTGTTCTTTATGAACATTTCGGTGGATATATAATCCCTGTTTTGATTAACTGCAGGGGGGGAATAACTATAGTTGCTATAGGAGTAGAGTACTTTAAAGGGGTCGAAATAAAGATAGCCGGCCAGCAATACAGCAAAGGCAGGTATAAAACCTATCGCCACAAACAAGCCGACTTGCTTAAGAAATAGTTTCATTGGCTAAAAATAAAAAATCGATATGCCTTATCTGCTTCTGTGCGCATTTCAAATCACTGTTTTTTGTAAATGCTATCCATTATGGCATCGCCAACAATTGGCCTGAAATGATGCACTTCATAAAAATTGGTTATAGAATCCGTAAATTTATTTTTTCCGGTAAAATCATATATGTGGCCGCCAAATAAACCTCTTAATATATTCATGTCATGTGCTGTGAATTTCATCTGGTCATAAACGGGGTCCAGCACAATTTTATAATTGGTTTTGTGTTTTTCCAATATTGCTTTAATCCCATTAAGAAGCGGCATGTGGTTCTCTGTAATATGGTCAACGCTGTCAACTGTTTCCCCTTTTTGCTTGTAAAAAATATTTTTTCGTTTGGCATAAAACTTAGCTGCATCCTCGCTGATTTCCTTTTCAACGGACGTCATGTTGGTTTCATTGGTCACCGTATCATAAGCCATCTCAAAATTCATCAATACCAGGTACATCCTGTCTTTATACTGCCCTGTAATTTTATACTCGTAAAAATTCTTCAAAAAGATTTTGTCAAAATAAATCCCAATGAACTTTTTATGAAAGGCAAACCAGCTTTCGCCAGACACAGCCGGATGTTTTATAAACATATAGCCGTCATGGTTTTGGTAATTTTTAAATGACCAATCCCTGTCAATAAGAATAAGGGCATTGCCTATTTTAGCGTTGATGGAATCCAGGTATCTTAGCTTAGTGTAGATTCCATATACAGATTCGCCGGCCCCGTCAAATAAAAAAGGCGAGCTGCCTTCGGGCAAATATTTGCGCCATACAGATGGCCTGAAAGCCATTGTACGGGAGCTGCCAAAGATGAACGAATTGTAATGGTACTTTGGGTAATTTTTCAGGAACATTTCTGTAGAAACATAATCCCTGTTTTTTGTGGCTTCTGCCGGGTGGTAGCTATAGTCATTGTATTTATATAGTACTTTAAACGGGTCGTAATAAAAGTAGCCTGCAGCCAATAAAACAAATGCAGGCACAAACCCAACCAGTAAAAATTTAAAAAATTTTGTAAGAAACTGTTTCATAAATTAAAAATGGAAATAGATAAACTCCTGCTCTGCCCCGGCGAAATAGTAAATAAGGAACATAATGCTATAATAGAAAACATACCTCGCCGCCAACGGCCAACGGAACCCAAGTTTTGCAATGGCATACTGCTGCTCCCTTCCCAACCATTCAATTAACATAAAGCCTGCAATGCCTGCTAAAAGAAGCCGGGGGAACCATTCTGGCCTTTGAAAAAGGGAAGACGAGAACATACTGGAAAAATATGAGCCTGCATGGTGCAGGCTTTGTGCCCTGAAAACAACAAACCCAAGCAC
>CAYRRL010000299.1:0-4518 GCA_964426665.1 uncultured Ferruginibacter sp.
GGCAAGTCAACCATTTACAAAATGCTGCAGCAAAAAGAAATAGTGCTGGAATAAAGCAGAACGATAAAAGCCACCCAAAAATAATCCTATGCGAAAGAACTCAAGTGTAAAATGGCAGCCAGATAAACAAGGGCAATCTTCAAACAACCAGCAGGAAAAACCGTTGGCAACTGTAAGGAGCATGAAGCCCGTTGCAGCAATGCCGCCACAGCCCGGGAGCGAAGAAGATAATTTGGAAACCACGCCGCCACTACAGCGCATTGCCGAAAACATGCCGGGTATTTTGATGGAATATGTTTCAAACGAAGACGGCACGCATGAATACACTTACCTCAGCGGCTCTTTTGAAAGGATATTTGGCGCAAGGGCAAAGCACATGATAAAAGTATCGCAGTTTGTGCACCCCGATGATTTCCATGAATTAAACAATGCGCTTTGCAAAGCTGCTGAAACGCTGGAACAATTTTATGTTGAATCAAGGATGATACTGCCAGGCAGGGGGCTTGTATGGCGTTCCATGCATTGCTCCTTCTCCCACTTTACAAAAGAGGGCGGCAAAGTTTTTTCCGGCCTTATGTTGGATATAAGCGAAAAGAAAAAGGCAGATGAAAAATTAAATGAATCAGAACACAGGCTTGAATCATTAATCACCAACTTGCAGGATGGCGTTTTGGTGGAGGATGAAAACAGGAAAATTGTACTGGCAAACGAAACATATTGCCAAATGTTTGGCATTGATGTATTGCCGGAAAAATTAAAAGGCGAAAGCAGCACAGAATATGTTGACGGAACAAGGGATACGTTTAAAGACCCTGATTATTTTGAAGAAAGGATGTTTTCGCTTTTGGAATTTCAAAAACCGGAGCTGGATGAAATTTTAGAAACAACTGATGGCCGCTTATTAAAAAGGGACTACATACCCATCAGCACCAATAAAATTTACAAAGGCCATTTGTGGAAATACACAGATGTAACAGCCGAGAAATATGCTGAGAATACATTAAGGATAAGCGAAGAAAAATACCGGAGCATTATTGACAATATGAACCTCGGCCTGCTGGAAGTGGATACGGAAGAAAAAATATTGTTTGCCAATCATTGTTTCTGCGAAATGAGCGGCTACGAAATGGATGAGTTGATTGGCCGGCGTGCTGCACAATTGTTTGTAAAAGGGGAGAACATAGAATTGATGGAGCAAAAAAATGAAGAGCGCAGGCGTGGTTCTACGGATGCTTATGAGATTGTTGTGAAAGACAAGCGTGGCCAGGTAAGGTGGTGGCTTGTAAGCGGGGCCCCGCGCTATAATGACAAAGGCGAGCTGATTGGCTCCATCGGCATCCATCTTGATATTACTGACCAAAAGCAACTGGAACTTGACCTTACTTATGCAAGGGAGCAGGCAGAACAATCAACACGAAGCAAAGAAGTGTTCCTTGCTAACATGAGCCACGAGATAAGGACGCCGATGAATGCGATACTCGGCATGTCGAACCAATTGGCTAAAACACAACTTACAAAAAAACAGCTCTTTTATTTAGATGCAATCAATGGCGCTTCTGAAAATTTGCTTGTAATTATTAATGATATCCTTGACCTGTCAAAAATTGAAGCAGGCAAACTGAGCCTTGAAAAAATTGCTTTTGAACCAAGGGGCGTAATTAAAAGAGCCATTCAGGCGCTTAACCATAAAGCAGAAGAAAAAGGGCTTGCATTAACCAATTCAATTTTAGATGAAAGGTTGAGCGATGTATTAATTGGCGACCCTTACAGGATAAACCAGGTATTGCTGAATATTATCAGCAACGCAGTGAAGTTTACAGAAAAAGGTGGCGTGGACATAAAATTGGAAGTGGTTAATGATGCAAAGAACAGCCAGACAATACAAGTAACTGTAAAGGATACTGGCATTGGCATGGATGAAAAATTCCGCAAGAGTTTGTTTGAAAAATTTTCGCAGGAAAACGCATCTGTTACACGGCAGTACGGTGGCACAGGCCTCGGCATGAGCATTTGCAGGCAATTGATAGAATTAATGGACGGGGAGATAAATGTAGAGAGCGAAAAAGGCTTTGGCACTACTATAAGTTTTCTTGTTGTTTTTTCAAAAGGCAGCGAAGACGATTTGCCTTCAAAAGAAGTATTTGTAGCAGCAGAAAATATGCTTTCAGGCAAAAAAATATTTGTGGTGGATGACAATGAAATGAACCGTTTGCTTGCAACAACTATATTGGCCAACTATAGTGCCGAAACAATTGAAGCTGGCAACGGCCAGGAAGCAGTGGATTATTTAAAAGAAAACACAGTTGATTTGGTATTAATGGATATTCAGATGCCGGTGATGAATGGCTTTGATGCAGCAAGGTATATCCGCCAGCATATCAGCAAAGATTTGCCAATGATTGCGTTGACTGCAAACGCTATTAAAGGGGATAATGAAAAATGTATTGAAGCCGGGCTGAATAGTTATTTGGCAAAACCCTTTAAAGAGGATGACCTGATGAAGATGATTGCAGGCATGCTGAAAATAAATGGCTCGGTAAACAAGCAGAAAAAAACAGAGTTAATAACAGAAGAGCCGGAAAAAGTTTATTATGATATTACCGAGATAAGAACTATCAGCAGGGGCAATGAGGGCTTCATCAATAAAATGCTGAAAATGTTTGTAGAGCAAATACCGGTTTTTGCAGCAGAGATGATGGAGAAACTGGAAGCAGGGGAATTGACTGCTGTAGGCGAAATAGCACACCGTATCAAACCAACCATTGACAATATGGGTATTGTTTCATCTAAAACAATTATTCGTGAATTGGAAAAGATGGGCAAAGCAAACGAGGACAACGGAACAATGGCTACATTGATTGGAAAAGTGCAGGCAGATGTTGCCAGAGCAGTGGAGGCTATTAAGAAAGATTTTCAATTGTAACTAACCCACCCAGCAATAAACAAAAACCTTTCAGCGATGAAAGGTTTTTTGTTTTACCAGACTATCAGGAGGTTGCCTTTTTGTTTTCTTTTTTGTTTGCCATTGAGCAAATAATCAGCATACCACACAAAATTTGTATTGCCCCATTGCTTTAATTTGTAAATACCGTCCCATCGTTGGTGTGGGTCGTGTGTGCTGAATACTAATTCCCCGTACCTGTTATATATAGATAATGAATAGTTTGAAACGGGCCTCAGATTGCCTAATGGGCCAAACGTTCTGTTTATGCCATTGGGCGCAATAGCATTCGGGAAGAATATATCGCCACAGCCGTCATTTATTTTAATATTCACCCCGGTAGTCGCATCACAGCCTTGTTCATTCGTTACAGTTACAGTATAATAGCCTTCCTGTGCAGCAATATATATAGATGAGGCAGAAAGGTCTTGCCACAAATACCTGGTATATGAGCCGGGGTTCAAAACAACTTTTTCGCCGGGGCAAATACTGGTGTCCCTTCCAAGGCTTACAACAGGGGCTTCAAAAATAAATAGTTTTAAACTTGCAATGGAATCGCAACCAGCACTATTAACGAGTGTAACACTGTATGTTCCTTCTGCGCTATACAAATTCCCATTCCAGCTATAAGGCAATTGCGCCTGGCACACACTGATATTTGTTGTGCTTGATGTATTTGCTTTAACAACAAGATTGAGTGTGGCAATTGAATCGCAGCCGGCAATATTAGTAAGTACAGCAGTATAAGAGCCTCCTGCATTATAACTATTGCCATTCCAGTTGTAAGGTAATTGTGCCGGGCACACACCGATGTTTGTTGTGCTTGTGGTAATTGTCTTAACCGTGAGATTGAGACTCGCTATCGAATCGCAACCGGTAATGCCAACAAGCGTAACAGCATAATTGCCTGTAGTGTTGTAATTGTTCCCATTCCAGCTATATGGCAATTGCGCCGGGCAAACAGCAATATTTGTTGTACTTGTTACAGCATTGTTTACTGCAAGATTCAATGTAGCAACAGAATCGCAGCCATTGGCCGCATTAAGCGTTGCGGTGTAACTGCCTGCGGTGTTATAATTATTGCCATTCCATCTATACGGCAACTGAGTATTGCAAATGGTAATATTTGTTGTGCTTGCTGCAGTATTGCTAACAGCAAGATTAAGTGTTGCAATTGAATCGCATCCTGCAGCATTGGATAGTATAACATTATATGCCCCTGCAACATTATAATTATTGCCATTCCATCTATAAGGCAGTTGGTTGTTGCAAACCGAAATGTTTGCGGTGCTCCTTGTTGTATTATTGACAGTAAGATTGAGTGTTGCAACCGAATCGCATCCGGCAATATTGGTTAATGATACACTATATGCACCGGCAGCATTATAATTATTCCCATTCCATGCGTAAGGAAGTTGGTTGTTGCATACGGCAATATTTGTGGTGCTGTTCACAACTGGGTTTACAGATAAATTAAGTGTTGCAACTGAATCGCACCCGGCAGCATTTACTAATGTTATATTATAGGAACCAGCAGTATTGTAACTGTTTCCATTCCATGAATAAGGTAGTTGGGC
>CAYRRL010000300.1:0-4509 GCA_964426665.1 uncultured Ferruginibacter sp.
ATGATACCGAAACAAAACTGCCGCTGGGCAATGCTTCATCAATAAAAAGCCTGAAGGAACTGGTAAAGAAAGCTGATGTTATTTCATTGCATGTGCCTGAGTTGCCCACTACAAAAAACATGATCAACAAAAGCCTGCTGAAAAATTTTAAGAAAGGCAGCATACTTATCAACTATGCCCGTGGCGAGGTGGTGGAATTGGATTCATTGGCAAAAGCTTTGAGCAACGGGCATATTGCCGGTGCTGCAATTGATGTGTTCCCCTGGGAGCCTGAAAAAAATGGCGACACATTTACTACGCCGCTGCAAGGGTTGCCCAATGTGATATTGACACCACACATTGGCGGCAGCACACAGGAAGCACAGGCGAATATCGGCGAAGATGTAAGCAGCAAACTTTTTAATTATTTAGAAAAAGGCGTAAGCTTTGGCAGCCACACTGTGCCTGTACTAAGCCTGCCGCCGCAGGAAGGCACACACCGCATACTGCATATACACAACAATGTGCCGGGCGTGCTGAGCGAAATCAATACGCAGATGTCAAAACATAAAATCAACATTTTGGGGCAGTATTTAAAAACCAACGACGCTATCGGCTATGTGGTGCTTGATGTTGACAAAGGGTTGAGCAAAGCCGCAGTGGAATTATTGAAGAAGGTGAAAGGGACGATTAAGGTAAGAATGCTGTATTAAAAGTTATTACAAAACAAAATGCCGGTTGGGTTTCAACCGGCATTTTTTCTTATTGCGAAATATAATTCTTCAACTGGTCTATCGTTTCTTTTTGCGCCTGGATAATTGCTTTTACCACATCGCCAATTGAAATCATCCCAACCACTTTTTCATTTTCCACCACTGGCAAATGGCGGATATGCTTATCGCTCATTATTTCCATGCAATCATCGGTAGTGTTTGCCGGGTCAATGATAAAGGGCTTTTCTGTCATTACTTCGCTAATGGGTGTATCAGCAGAAGTTTTGCCCTTCAAAATAATTTTACGGGCATAGTCCCTTTCAGAAAAAATGCCTACCAGCCTGTCATTTTCAATCACGGGCAAAGCGCCGATATTTTTTTCGCTCATTATTTTCAAGGCGTCAAGCACTTTGGTGCTGCCGGTAACAGAAATGATAGCAGTTCCTTTCTTTTGTAAAATGTCTGAAACTTTCATAAGCAAGGTTTTGGTGATGGATATGGCTGATCAGCTTTGTTTGGAGTATGAAGTTAATAAACGAATGTTATAAAATGAAAATTGATTTTTGGGAGTTGCACGCAAAGAAGCCAAGAAAGCAAAGGCGCAAAGATTTTTTCTTTGCGCCTTTTTTGTATCCGCTTTGCGTCTTTGCGTGAAAAACTATTTCGCCAATACTTTCAAAACAGTCCCATACAGCACTTCGGTTCCTAATGCCAGATCTTCATACGAAGCATATTCCAACGGATTGTGGCTGATGCCGTCTTTGCAGCGGACAAATATCATCCCATAGTCGCAGGCATAAGACAATGTGAGTGCATCGTGGAATGGGCCGCTCATTAACTCCGGCGCATCAAGCCCAAGCGTTTTGCATTCTGCATGGATGATATCTTTTATCCAGTCAGCACAATAGCGTGGCTCGCTCACAAAATCTTCGCTGATGGAATATTCGAGCGAATGTTTTTTTGAAATGGCATCAATCTTCATCCGCAGTTGCTTTTCATACGCATTCCTTCTTTCAATATCAATATCACGGAGGTCAACGGTAAAGCTTACTTCTTCTGCAATAATATTGCGGCTGGCAGGGAATACATTCATAGTGCCCACTGTGCCTACTGTTGGTGCGCCGGGAAGTTGTGTGGCGATTTCATTTAATGCCACTGTGATTTCTGCAGCGCCAAGCAAAGCATCTTTACGCAAAGGCATTGGCACGCTGCCTGCGTGGCCAGCCATGCCCTTCAATTTTACCGTCCACCATATTGGGCCAGAGATGCCTGACACCACACCAATTGGTTTATTGCCAATATCCAGCACAGGGCCTTGCTCAATATGCAATTCCAAAAAACAAAATATGCTGCCGGCTTTGTATTCATCTTCTTTTGATTTTTCAGGGTCGCAGCCAAAATCAATCAATGCCTGCCTTCTTGAAATGCCATCTTTATCTTTTCTCTCAATGTCTTCGGGATCTAATTTTCCAAGGATGCCTTTTGAGCCATACAACCCTTTATTAAAACGCCAGCCTTCTTCATCGGCAAAAGAAATTACTTCAATGCTTCTTTCTGGCTGGATGTTATTTTCAGTTAAAGCCTTTACTACTTCTATTGCACACAACACACCAGCTACGCCATCAAAGCGGCCGCCATAAGGCTGGCTGTCTAAATGAGAGCCCATCATCAATACAGGAAGAGAAGGGTTTTTCCCTTCCAGCCTTCCAATGAGGTTCCCAAAGTTGTCTATATGGGTTTTCATGCCGGCTTCTTCCATCCATGAAGCAGCCAGTTCAAATGCTCTTTTTTCATCAGGAGAATGTGCAGGGCGGTTGGTTCCAGTTTCTCCAATTTTGCCAATGAGGCTCATGGCTTCGAAGTGTTGCTGGAGCCTTTGTGCGTTTATAATCATACTTAATTAAAAAGATAAATTCTGTAATGATGAATATTGGTATGCGGCACAAGTGGCCCGATAGCTATCGGGTGACACAAGGATGCTTAATAGTAGTACAAAAGCCAAGTACAAAAAGTCGCCACGAATTTCACAAATTACCACGAATGATTTTATTAGTGTTCATTCGTGTAATTCGTGGCAAAAATATTAATGGTCATTCAGCGGCCTTCCTTCTGCCTGCCACATTTTCCAGTTTATATATTCAGGTGCCACACGGTGCTCTTCCATCGTGATGCATTTTTCAACAGGACAAACAAGTTGGCATAAATTACAGCCAACGCATTCTTCTTCTTTCACTGTATAAGTATTGTATGGCTTGCCATATTCTAAATTGATGGATTGGTGCGATGTGTCTTCACAAGCAATATAACACAGGCCACAGTGGATACATTTATCCTGGTTGATTTTTGCGATGTGGTGATAGTTGATATCAAGGTCTTCCCAATGAGTGATTGTTGGAACAGATTTGCCAATGAAATCATAAATGGTTTTGAAACCTTTTTCATCCATCCAGTTATTCAACCCTTCGCACATATCTTCTACAATACGGAAACCATGCTTCATCGCAGCAGTGCAAACCTGTACGCTCGTGGAGCCTAACAGCATAAACTCAACTGCATCCTTCCATGTGCTGATGCCACCAATGCCTGAAATAGGGACATGCATGGTTGCAGGGTTATGAGCAATAGAAGTAAGGAATTTTAAGGCAATTGGTTTTACAGCGGGGCCGCAATAACCACCGTACACACTTTTTCCGGCCACATAAGGGTTAGGGACAAACGTATCTAAATCCACTCCCGTTACGGATTGAATAGTATTAATCAATGACAACGCATTTGTGCCAGCTTCAACAACCGCTTTGCCTGTTGGCACAACTGAATGCACGTTAGGCGTAAGCTTTGTAATAACAGGTATCGTTGCTTTTTCCATTACCCACTCCACAACCATCTTTGCAATTTCAGGGTCTTGGCCAACAGCAGCGCCCATGCCACGCTCAGTCATGCCATGCGGGCAACCGAAATTCAATTCAAAACCCATTGCGCCTGCGTCTTCACATTTTTTGATCAGTTCATGCCAGCTTTCACGGTCGTTGTCTGCCATCAGCGAAACAATTGTTGCCCTGTCGGGGAATTCTTTTACTGTCTCTGTTATTTCCCTAAGGTTAATTTCCAGCGGCCTGTCGCTGATGAGTTCAATATTATTAAAACCCATTACACGGTGGCCACCATAGTTCACTGCTGAATAACGGCTCGACACATTCTTTACCTGGCTGCCTAACGTTTTCCAGACAACGCCTCCCCACCCTGCTTCGTAAGCACGGATAACATTGTACTTTTTATCAGTTGGTGGGGCACTTGCTAACCAGAATGGGTTAGGGGATTTGATGCCGAGGAAATTACATGAAATATCTGCCATAAGAAATCGTTTATGTCGTTTAAAATAGTTTGAATCGTTGAACATCGTTTAATGTCGTTGAACGTTGATGAAACGTCTTAAACGACTTAAACGTATTAAATGTTATTTAGCCCCAAGTACTGAGTAATCGCTTTAGCTCCATCTTTACCTGCCTGCACCGCATCCACCACTTCTTTGCCGCCATTTACTGCATCGCCGCCAGCAAATACGCCTTTGATGTTTGTTAAAGCTTTATCCTTTACAACAATTTTGCCTCCTTTGTTTTCAATGTTATTGTTGTTTACTAAGTGTTCAAAAGGCATTTGCCCTGCGGCTTTAATTACCATATCAACATCCAATGTAAATGTTTCGCCTGTGTCAACCGGAGAACGGCGGCCGCTTGCATCAGGTTCACCCAGTTTCATCACACTGCAAACAAGCTGCTCTACTTTTCCATTGCCTTTTATTTCTTTTGGCGCTGCCAGC
>CAYRRL010000301.1:0-4507 GCA_964426665.1 uncultured Ferruginibacter sp.
AGCTGCATTTTAGCAGGCAGCAACCTTTTGGTGCCATTTATTACCTGGTAAGTTTCAGGTATTGTTATTTTCATGTCCTCGTTCCGCAAATCAATCTGCAGGTTGCCGTTTTTGTCCACGCTAAGTTTGTCCTGCCCCTCAAATTTCATTTTTATGGCATTATACATGGAAGCATTATTCAGCAACCAGTCAAATTCAAGCGAGCCGTTTTCGCCAGAGTAAAGCCTTAGGCCAACGCCTGCATATACTTCTTTTATAATAATCTCATCGTAAATAGCCGGTGCAATTGTGCCGGCAAGGGTGTTGTACGTGCCTGTTACTTCAGACCTGCTGCCAGGATTAATTTGCCAGCCTGTACGGCTGCCCGGGAAGGTTATATCAACAACCTGGCAGGCATTTTTTTGGGTATTGCTTTTTTGCTTTGCCACCATCCGCAGCTTGTTTTGGAATACACCGATGATGCCAAAGGATGTGCGGAAGCCATATTGTATTTGCCTGTCAGGGAACTGTCCTTCGTTTTTTTCAAACCATATTGCTTTGGTGCTTTCCCTCAATGTTTCTAATGCCGTTTGCTTAGCTTTTGCTTTGGCTGCGGCATCAATGTTTTTGTTGGCATCAGCAAGCTGTGCATTGGCAGTTGCCACCAACAACAGAAATAAAATAATGAAAGACGCCAATGGCAATACAAAGGCGCTGGAAAAAATGTAACGGTAAAATTTTACAGCATTTGTGTATAATTTAGTTTTCATAATAATGGATTTGGGTATGGGGCGTTAAAAAGCAAAAAAAGTGCACTTTAACACAAATGAGAACGCCTGTATGTACCGTTTTATTGCATGGGGTTTAACAGGCAAACAGCAAAACGGCGCAGGTATTAGAGATGCCTGCGTAAATGCCCTTAGTAAGTTTGCTATGCTTTGAGGTAATGATGCATAAGTTGTATTGCCTGTTTTGCTTCTTTCACATCATGCACCCTTAGTATGCTGGCGCCGTTAAGCAATGCAGTTGTATTGAGGCAGGTTGTTCCGTTTAAAGCTTCGGCAGCAGTAATGCCCAGCGTTTTATAGATTGTGGCTTTTCTGGAAAGGCCAACCAATATGGGCTTGCCAAGCATTTCAAACACACGAAGGTTTTTTAGCAATTGAAAATTATGTGCTGTTGTTTTTCCAAAGCCAAAGCCCGGGTCAATAATAATATCGTTGATGCCTGCTTTTTTGCATTTGTCAATTTTCTGTATAAAAAAATCAAGCACTTCTTTTATTGCATCATCATATTGCGGGCTTTGCTGCATTGTTTCAGGTGTTCCCTGCATGTGCATAGCTATGTAAGGCACTTTTAACCCGGCAACTGCAGCAAGCATTTTTTCATCCATTGCCCCGGCACTAATATCATTTACAATTACAGCGCCGGCAGCTACTGCTTCACAAGCTACTTTGCTGTAGTATGTGTCAACAGAGATAATGGCATTGGGGTAATTTTTATTTATTGCTTCAATTGCAGGCACCACTCTTTTCAATTCTTCACCGGCAGTTATTCTTTGGCTGCCGGGCCTGGTGCTTTGCCCGCCAATGTCTAAAATATCAGCGCCATCGGCCAGCATAGCGCCTGCCATTTGTAAAATGTTTTCAATTGTTTTGCCATGGTGGCCTTCATAAAAAGAATCAGGCGTAATATTGATGATGCCCATTACGAGCGGGCTTTCCGCCACTAATAATTTTCCTTTGCAGTTGAGTGTGAACATGGCTATAAACAGGTAATTTTGACGGCAGCAAAAATAACAGTTTCAGTTTACGATGAACACAAATGAGCAATACGATAGTGCAATTAAGTCATGCGAAGATATTTTTCTTAAAAAAACAAAGGATTACGGCACTTCATGGAGAGTTTACAGAGTAATCTCAGTTGCCGACCAGATTTATATAAAGGCAAAACGCATTAGGACCATACAGGAAAAAGGAGAACAGAAAATTGGCGACGATGTGCTGAGCGAATTCAAAGGTATTTTGAATTATGCTGTGATAGGCTTGATACAGCTTGATTTGCCCGGTGAAGAGCCTGAAGAATTGCCAGTGGAGGAAGTGGAAAGGTTGTACAATGAAAAAGTGGCTATTGCCAAAAGGCTGATGATTGACAAAAACCATGATTATGGCGAAGCATGGAGGGAAATGAGCCAGCAAAGTTTTGTTGATTTGATTTTGGCAAAGCTGCTCCGCATCAAAAGTATTTTGAAAAACGGCGGGCAAACCATCATCAGCGAAGGCATTGACGCTAACATTTATGACATACTCAATTATGCCGTGTTTGCCCTGATACTGGCAGATGAAAAAAACCATTAATTAGAAACCAATACCAATTATGAAAATAGCAGTAGCCACCGCAAGGTTTTTAGTAGGAGGGTTGTTTATCTTTTCCGGGCTTGTAAAAGCTATCGACCCATTGGGGCTTACTTACAAGATGGAAGAATTTTTTGAAGTGTGGGGGCGCACCAGCTACCTTTCAGGCTTTATGTCTTTTCTTACAGAATACGCTTTCGCTTTTTCTGTTATTATGATAACGTTGGAAGTTGCATTGGGTGTTGCATTGTTAATTGGCTGGAACCGTAAGCTTACTTTGCGTTTGCTGCTGTTGCTCATTCTTTTTTTTACATTTCTTACCAGCTATGTTTTGTTTACAGGCAAAATAAGGGCTTGCGGCTGTTTTGGCGATTGCATACCATTGACCCCCATCCAGACCTTTACAAAAGATATAATCCTGCTGTTGCTTATTCTCTTCCTGTTGAGGAAAAGAAAATATATTGAACCACTGTTTAAATCACCCATCCCTTTTTCAGCTGTGCTGGTTTCGGTTATTGCAACAGCATTATTGCAAATGAATGTGGTGGAGCATTTGCCTACAGTGGATTGCCTGCCATTTAAAAAGGGCAATAATATTTTGGAACTAAGAAAGATGCCTGCAGATGCGATACCTGATAAGTTTGAATACAGCTTTATTTATGAAAAGAACGGGGAGAAGAAAGAGTTTGCGGTATCAGCGTTGCCCGACAGCACATGGAAATATGTTGACCGCAAACAAACATTAGTGCAGGCAGGCAAAAACAATGTGCCTTTAATCAATGACTTCTCTTTGACTGCAGCTGATGGTGGCGATTCGACAGAAACAATTCTCAACAAAGAAAACTATTATCTTTTTTTTATAAAGAATATGCAGGAAGCAATTGTTGACCGTTGGCAAAGCACTTTCAGGGATGTGGTTAAAAAAGCAAAGGACAACAAAATCCCTATTTATGTTATTACTTCAGACACAAAAAATGCAAATACTTTTTTCAATCAGGTAAATAGCTACAACCTTCCCATTTATACTACTGATGGCACGGCAATAAAAACAGCGGCCCGTGCAGTGCCAACTATGTTCGTAATGAAAGGGCCCGTGGTGCAGGCAAAGTATAGCTGGGCAGATTTGGATGAATTGCTCAAATAAGCAAGATGGCGATTTGCCAGGCAGGCAAAAGTGCAAGGGGCAAATATTAAATATTACGTCACCAATATTAAATAAGCATTGCAGGCCCTCAAAAAAATACTTTACTCCCTTTCAATACTCCTTGGTATTGCAGCCCTTGTCTTTGTCATGTTCCAGGGCTTCGGCGACCCGGCTAAAATGATTGTGGGGCAAACAGGCGACAAAAAAACATTGGATAACATCCGCAAAGACTTATATCTCGACCAGCCAAAATGGAAACAATTTTTTCTTTACCTCAATGATGTGTCCCCGTTCTCCATCCATTCAAAAACTGATATTGAAAAGAAAGAATTGAAGGGCCTTTTCATTGGCGGCCAAACAAAACCCGATAGCTATCGGGTTGGCCTTAAGTTGCCCTACCTCCGCAAAAGTTACCAAACAAAAAAAAGCGTTGGAAGTGTATTAATAGAAGCATTGCCGGGCACATTGCTGTTGGCCATTGCAGCCATGTTGTTGGCAATATTTTTTGGCATATTGCTCGGTGTGCTTGCTGCTGTAAAAAAGGGCACATGGCTTGATACATCAGCTGTGTTTGCCAGTATTGCAGGCATATCTGCGCCATCTTTTTTTATGGCCATTATTATTGCTTATTTTTTTGGCGTAGTGCTGCATCCATATACTGGCCTAAACCTAACTGGTAGCTGGTTTGATATTGACGAAATTACAGGCGAAAAATATTTAACGCTTAAAAACTTAATCCTGCCGGCGCTTACTTTGGGTATTCGCCCGCTTGCTATTATTACACAGCTTACCCGTAGCTCTATGCTTGATGTATTGAACCAGGATTACATAAGAACGGCGTATGCAAAAGGGCTAAGCAAACAAACAGTAGTAATGAAGCATGCGCTCCGCAATGCGCTCAACCCTGTCATCACAGCCATTACGGGCTGGTTTGCTGAATTGCTCGCAGGCGCATTCTTTGTAGAATATATTTTTGGTTGGAAGGGCATTGGCAAGGTAACGGTAGATGCATTTGAAAAATTAGATTACC
>CAYRRL010000302.1:0-4486 GCA_964426665.1 uncultured Ferruginibacter sp.
GATTGATTTAAGCGATTTATCCATCATTCATTTTGGCTCTGCAACAGGTTTTTTGCCCGGCCCGATACAATCAGCATAAAAAATATTATTGCAGGAAGCATTAGTAAAAAATATTTTCGTCAGCTTCGACCCGAACTACCGGCATTTGCTATTCCGCAACAACACAAAAACATTTATTGGCCAAAGCTGGTACTTTTTAGAGCGTTGCAACTTTTTTAAAGTAAGCGACGAAGAAGCAATGCTGCTCACAGGCGAAGCAACATTAGAAGCTGCAGCAAAAGCATTGTTGAAAAAAACAAAAGCAGTTTTTACTATCACGCTTGGCAAAGACGGCACCATGATTGGCATCAACAATAAAACAGAAATAATTCAAAGCATCCCTGTAAAGCCAATTGACACCACTGGCGCAGGCGATGCCTTTGTTGGCGCTGTGTTGTACCAATTAGACAAAACATTTGCCGGAGAGCAATTGTTTGTTTCAAAAGAACAATGGCAAAAAATTGTAACCAACGCCAACAAAGCCGGGGCAAGAACCTGTGAGTATTTAGGTGCAATGGAAGCGTTCAAGCACCTGAGCAATAATATTTTTGATTGATTTCATGGCGGGATACAAAGCCGCAAGGCAATCCATCTTTTCTTTCCTTGCGGCTTTCAGCGAAAAAACATACAATATGTACAACCCACAAATACATAAACTCATCAACAAATGCCTGCAGGAAAAAGAAGTGGACCTGGCAGGCAAAGACAACCTCTTTTATACAAGGATGGTGGCTAATACCACTGCTATCCATTATTTATACAGCCAGCTGTACCAGCACCACCCGCAGGGAAAAGTATTGTTTACAGCTTTGGTTAATACCATAATTAATGCTTATCAAAACCGGCAGGCCGGTTTAAAAGAGCTTGATGAAGAAAAGGAAATAAAAGGCAACTGGTTTTTAAGCAACGATATTACAGGAATGAGTTTGTATGTGGACAGGTTTTGCGGAGGCTTAAAAAACATGCCGGAAAAACTGGAATACTTTAAAAGGCTTGGTGTAAATTTTTTGCACCTTATGCCGGTAATGCAAAGCCCGGCAGGCGAAAGCGATGGCGGCTATGCTGTAAGCGATTTCAGAAAAGTGGATGAACGTTTTGGTACGCTGGCAGATTTAAAAAAGCTGCAGCAGCAAATGAAGAAAGAGAAGATGTACCTGATGATTGATATTGTGCTTAACCATACATCCCACCACCACGAGTGGGCCAAAAAAGCAAAAGCAGGCGACAAAAAATACCAGGATTATTTCTACATGTTCAATGACAGAACCCTGCCGGATCAATATGATGCCTCTATGCCTGAAATATTCCCTGAAAGTTCGCCTGGTAATTTTATATGGAACGAAGAATGCAAAAAATGGGTGATGGCAGTATTTCATTCTTACCAATGGGATTTGAATTACAGAAACCCTGCTGTGCTGGTTGACATGCTCGATAATATTTTCTTTTATGCCAATCTTGGTGTTGATATTCTCCGCATTGATGCGCCTGCATTTATATGGAAAGAAGTTGGCACCACATGCCAAAACCTTCCAATGGCGCACACCCTGTTGCGTTTGATAAAACAATGTGTGCAGGTAGCTACGCCCGGCATGGCATTGCTTGGTGAAGCTATTGTGGCACCAAAAGAAATCATGAAATATTTTGGCACTGGGTTATATACAGCGAAAGAATGCGATTTTGCTTACAACGCCACGCACATGGCCTTGCAATGGGATGCACTCGCCACCGGCGATACTAAAGTAATGCTGGCGGCGCAGCATGAAATTTTGCAAAAGCCTTATGGCACCACATGGATTACTTATACACGCTGCCACGATGATATTGGCTTGGGCTATGATGACTACATGATACAACATGCAGGCTACAACCCTTACCAGCACCGTAAGTTTATTAAGGACTATTATTCCGGCGCAGCCATCGGCTCACCTGCAACCGGTGCATTGTTTAGTGTAAACCCCAAAACACAGGATGCCCGTATCAGTGGCTCGCTTGCTTCTTTGTGCGGATTGGAAAAAGCAATCAATAATAAAGATGAATCAGCAATAGAAACATCTATCAAAAAAATATTGTTGATGCAGGCGCATAGTTTTTTTATTGGCGGCGTGCCTATGCTGTTTTATGGCGATGAATGCGGCTACACCAACGACTACTCTTACTTAAGCGACCCGGGGAAAAGCTACGACAACCGCTGGATGCACCGCCCTGTTATTGACTGGGAAAAAAACAAGCGAATAGATGGCCCTGGCACTATTGAAGAAAAAATTTTCAGCGGCACACAAAAACTAATTGCCATCCGAAAGCAACTGCCTGCGGTGGCAGATTATAAAAACCTGGCCTGGCTTACGCCTTTTAACATACATGTGGCTGGTTACCTCCGCACGCTTGATGAGCAAAAACTGTACTGTGTGTTCAACTTTAATAAAGAAACAGCTTACTTGTCATGGGCCGCTTTTAAGCAGCACGGCCCTGCTGCCAATTCACTCTACGATTATTGGAACGATAAAACCTATACTGTTGGATTTGACAATGAGCATTTGATTTTGGAGCCGTATGGGTTTTGCTTGCTGGAGCAGAGGTAGTTTTACCTGGCTTCTTCTTTCAGTTTCAGTTCCCATCTCCATGCAGTATCCATCATGTCGTCAAGATTGTACTTTGGTTGCCAGCCCAGTTCTGTTTTTGCTTTGTTGTTGTTGGCATAAATAGCAATAACATCGCCGGGCCGGCGTGGGCCAATTTGGTAATTGAGTTTTACGCCGCTTGTTTTTTCAAAAGCTTTTATTACTTCCAGAACAGTATAGCCATCGCCTGTGCCAAGGTTGAATATTTCTGCTTTGCTTTTGTTCTTTTTACCAATCAAATAATTTAATGCCAGTGTGTGTGCATGTGCAATATCGCTTACATGGATAAAGTCGCGAAGGCAGCTTCCATCCCTTGTATCATAGTCGTTGCCATACACCTGCATCATTGGCAGTTTGCCAATGGCAGTTTGTGTAATAGCAGGCACCAGGTTGGCGGGCCTGCCCAAAGGTATTTCACCAAGCAAAATTGAAGGGTGTGCGCCAACGGGGTTAAAATAACGGAGCAGGATAGCCTGCATGCTGTTGCTCTTTACTGTATCTGTTACAATTACTTCGCCCATTTGTTTGGTAGCCCCATATGGCGATTCAGCAGGTTTTTGCGGTGTGTCTTCTGTTACCGGAATTGTATCAGGGTTTCCATACACTGTGCAGGATGATGAGAAAACAAAATGCGGCACATTAAACGCTTCAGCGCATTTTAAAATATTGACTAAGGAGGTATTGTTGTTTTCAAAATACATCAAAGGCTTTTCAACCGATTCGCCTACCGCTTTATAAGCAGCAAAATGTATAATGCCTTCAATATTGTTGTTTTCTTTAAAAATATTTTTGGTTGCTTCCCAATCGCACAGGTCAACTGCGTAGTTTTTAATTTTTTTGCCTGTAATCTTTTCAGCGCTCAATAAAATATCAGCACTGCTTCTTGAGTTATTGTCAACAGATATTACATCAAAGCCGTTTTGTATAAGGTCAACAATGGTGTGTACGCCAATATAGCCGCAGCCGCCAGTTACAAGTATTTTTTTCATTTATTGTTCAGTTGGTACAAGATGGTAATGTTCTGCTGCAAATTAGCATTTTGTTCTGCAGCAAAAAACAAAACCGCACAGCAGCTGCTGGTGCGGTTTCAAAACGGTTTAAGCGATCTTTTATTTTACAAAAAACGAAACAACCATATAAGAAACAGCTGCCAGCAAAGCGCTTACGGGGATGGTAAGTATCCATGCCCACAACAGGTTTACAGTAACACCCCACCTTACGGCGCTTAGCCTTTTAGTGGCGCCCACGCCAATAATAGAGCCTGTAATAGTATGGGTAGTGCTAACAGGTATGCCCATTTGTTCTGTCATAAACAGGGTGAGTGCGCCGGAAGTTTCGGCGGCAACCCCTTCCAGCGGGGTTACTTTGGTTATTTTAGTGCCCATGGTTTTCACAATCTTCCAGCCGCCGCTCATAGTGCCAAGGCCGATAGCGGTATAACAAGCTAATGGCACCCATGTTAATTCTTTTAAAGCCGTTCCCACATCGGGGTATTTAGAAGCATTGTGGGCAACAAAGGCAGCGCCTATAATCCCCATTACTTTTTGTGCATCGTTGCCGCCATGCCCCACGCTGAAAGCGCCGGATGAAAGCAACTGCAGCCGCTTGAACATTTTAGCTGTGCGGTACGCATTAGGTGTTTTTACTTTTTCAGAATAAATGTAGGCGCAAATAAAAATAAATATCATTATCAGAATGCCAATTTCAATAATGGAGTTATCTGCATTGTGAAATTTCTTTGCAAGGGCTGCAGTATCTGCATTTGCATCCACATCTGATTTTATTTTTTCAGCCAGTTTTTGTGCGCCTAATTTTTTGTAATCAGCAAG
>CAYRRL010000303.1:0-4449 GCA_964426665.1 uncultured Ferruginibacter sp.
AAAAGAAAACTGTAATTAAAGTGAGAAATTGCGACCATTTGGTACTTGCAGTGGAGGGCGTAGTTTGGCTCATGGCAATCGTTGTTTTTATTTTTGGTTTTAAATATTGGGAACTAATGCAAACAGGCTGCTTCTATTCCTGCTTTTGCATACGGCAATAAAAATAATACATTCGAGCAATTATTGTTGTATAAATATTCTTCCAAAAAATTATTTGCCCGTTAGTAGATTTGGTATTCTCTTGTGTCAACCGAAAAATTATTTCATTCTTCTTTGTGTTTTCTTTTGTTTCCGCTCTATATTTATGCAAATTTGTTTGCTTGTTTTTCTCACTACCGAAATTATCCCTGTTATGGAAATACTGCATGTAACTGCCGAATGCTACCCGGTAGCAAAGGCCGGCGGCCTGGGCGATGTGGCCGGCGCTTTGCCAAAATACCAAACACAGCTTGGGCATGTTGCCAAGTTGGTAATGCCGATGTACCGCACCAAATTTTTGTACCAAAACCAATTTGATGTAGTGCATAAAGGCGCTTTCAATATGGGGCCGATGTGGTTTAATTATACTATTATTAAAGAAGCTACAAACAAACTCGGCTTCGATTTGTACCTGATTGATATAAACGGCCTGCTGGACAGGGAGCAGATATACGGTTACTATGACGATGCTGAACGGTTCACTGCTTTTCAAATTGCTGTAGTGGATTGGCTGGGCAAATGGGAGCATAAACCCAATGTAGTGCATGTGCACGATTACCATGCAGGGCTTGTGCCTTTTATGATGCAGAACTGTTATGCCTACAAGCACCTTGCTGCCATACCCACCGTGCTTACCATTCACAATGCACAGTACCAGGGGCAAATGGGCTGGGACAAATCGAATTACCTGCCTGCTTACGATAGCTGGCAATGGGGCAAACTGGATTGGCAAAATGCTATTAACCCATTGGCAAGTGCCGTAAAATGCGCACATAGGGTAACTACCGTTAGCTACAGCTACCTTGATGAAATGCGCCATAGCGCCAACGGGCTCGAAAATTTATTTGAATACGAGCGTGGCAAATGCACCGGCATATTAAATGGCATTGATGACAAAGTGTGGGACCCGGCGGCTGATACTTATATTGATACTAAATACAGCATCAAAAATTTTGAAGAAGGCAAGCTGGCAAGCAAAAAGATATTGTGCGATGAATTCAACCTTGATATTGATAAACCGTTATTTATTTTTATCGGGCGGCTGGTCGGGGAAAAAGCTGCTGATTTGCTGCCCAAAGCTATTTACGACTCTGTTTATCATCTTGAAGGCAAAATGTGTTTTCTTATACTCGGCAGCGGCGAGCCGCAGGTGGAATGGGAACTTGCCAACATGAACTTGCCGCTGGCGGGTTATTACAATTCAAAGATTGGGTATAACGAAAAACTGAGCCACCAGATGTATGCCGGCGCAGATTTTTTATTGATGCCGAGCCGTGTGGAGCCTTGTGGGTTGAACCAAATGTATGCCATGCGCTACGGCACTATACCGGTTGTAAGAAATACCGGCGGTTTGAAAGACACTGTGGTTGATATTGGCGAAAAAGGCGGTTATGGCATTAAGTTCAACGATGCTAAAGTGTGGGATATCACATACTCTGTGCACCGGGCAATGGAATTGTACCATGATGCCCCTAAAATGAAATCCATCAGGAAAAAAATTATGCAGATAGATAATAGCTGGGAGACGAGCGCCCAACATTATATCGGATTATACCAAAGTTTGCAATAACTTTATTACGTTATATTTGTTTCGTTGCCATTAAATAGCAAAACAATCATTTCATAAATCAATTTTATGGACAGTAAATCAGTAATAGCAATCGTCCTCGGCGGCGGAGCCGGTTCCAGGTTGTACCCACTTACAGCTACAAGAAGCAAGCCTGCTGTGCCTATTGCAGGCAAGTACCGTTTGGTTGATATCCCCATTTCCAACTGCATCAACAGCAGCATCAACAGGATATTGGTATTGACGCAGTTCAATTCAGCGTCGCTTAACAAGCATATCAAGAATACTTACCAGTTTAGTATGTTCAGCCGTGGCTTTGTAGATATTGTGGCAGCAGAGCAAACGCCTGATAATGCCGGCTGGTTCCAGGGCACTGCAGATGCGGTAAGGCAATCGCTCAGGCATATGGTAAGCCACGAAGCAGACTATGTGCTGATATTGAGCGGCGACCAATTGTACCAGATGGATTTTGCTGCCATGATTGACAACCACGTACAGAACAATGCGGATATTTCTATTGCCACCATCCCCGTTGGCGACAGGGAAGCGCCTGAGTTTGGCATATTAAAGACAAACGCCAACAATGATATTACCTCTTTTATTGAAAAACCGGCAAAAGACCTGTTGCCGGAATGGGTAAGCGATACCGGTAGCGCTATGCAGGCGCAGGGCCGCAATTACCTTGCTTCCATGGGCATTTATATTTTCAACAGGAAACTGCTGTTTGATTTATTGGAAACAGAAAAGAAAGAAGCAACAGATTTTGGCAAAGAAATCATCCCCACATCAATTGAAAAATACAAAGTGGTAAGCTACCAGTACGAAGGCTACTGGACAGATATTGGGAATATTTATTCATTCTTTGAAGCCAACCTGGCACTGACGCTTGACCTTCCCCACTTTAATTTGTTCGATAACCAAAAAGTTGTGTACAGCCGTGCAAGGATGCTGCCGCCTGCAAAAATAAGCGGCACCACCTTGGAGAAAACTATTATTGCTGAAGGCTCCATTATTGCGGCCAGCCGTATTGAAAACAGCGTAATTGGCATCCGCAGCCGCATTGGGCATGGCTCAACCATTGTAAGCTGCTACATTATGGGCAATGATTATTATGAAACCCTGCAGGAACTGCAGAATAACACAGACAAGGGCTTGCCAAAAGTTGGTATTGGCGACCGCTGTTATATCCGCAACACTATTGTTGACAAAAACTGCCGCATAGGAAATGATGTGCGCATTAATGGGGGCGACCACTTGGCAAATTCAGACCATTCATTATACACCATCAAAGACGGGATAGTGGTATTGAAAAAAGGGGCAGTGATACCGGATGGTTATGTGATATAAATTTTTTGCTTGCAATACATCCTTTACAAAGGGTGTATTTTTTTGTTTTATTATAAACGTGTATACGTTACACATTTTATTTTACTTAAACGATTGCTATGGCAGGTTCATCTCTTTCTGCAGGAACAACAGCTAATAAACCTAATTTAAGCCTTGCCCAAATCATCAACATGAGTGTTGGTTTTTTTGGGATACAATTTGGCTGGGATTTGCAAAGGGCAAACATGGGGCCAATCTATGAGCACCTTCATGCCGACCCTGATAAAATACCCATTCTTTTCCTGGCCGCTCCGCTAACAGGCTTGCTTGTGCAACCAGTTATTGGCTATATGAGCGACCGCACATGGCACCCTCAGTGGGGAAGGAGAAGGCCTTATTTTTTTGTTGGTGCCGTGCTAAGCTCCATTGCATTAATTTTTATGCCGCACAGCCCTGCTCTTTGGGTGGCAGCGGGCCTGCTTTGGATAATGGATGTTTTTGGGAATGTGGCTATGGAGCCATTCAGGGCATTTGTTGCAGACAAACTGAATGAAAAACAAATGACACAGGGATTTGTGATGCAGAGTTTGATGATTGGGTTGGGAGGTTGCATCGCATCTGCATTGCCGTGGATGATGACCAATATTTTTCACCTTAGTTCCACTGCAGCAAGCGGTATTATACCCGATAATGTTAAGTGGAGTTTTTATATCGGTGCGTTTTTCTTTTTTACTGCGGTTTTATACACAGTGCTCACATCTAAAGAATACCCGCCGGAAGATATTTCGTTTAAAGAAAAAGTAAAAGAATCGAATAAGGGCTTTGGCGGCGGCTTTAAAGAAATTACAGAAGCTATTGCACACATGCCCAAAAGGATGAAAGTGCTTTCGGCTGTACAGTTTTTTACGTGGCCGGGTTTGTTCCTGATGTGGTTTTATTATAATACTGCCGTTGCAAGAAATGTTTTTCATGCAACCAGCGAAACAGACCCTTTGTATGGCGAAGGCACCAACTTTGGCGGCTTAACATTGGCTTATTTTAATATTGTTACTTTTTTGTTTGCCTTTATCCTTCCATCTATTGCCAATAAATTAGGCAGGAAAAATACTCATGCTATTTGTTTGCTTTGTGGCGCTATTGGCTTGATAAGCGTGGCATTTGTTGAAAATAAATATATGCTGTATGCCTGTATGACTGGCGTGGGCATTGCATGGGCAAGCATACTCTCTATGCCTTATGCTTTGCTTGGCGGGGTATTGCCAAAAGATAAAATTGGTGTTTATATGGGCATTTTCAATTTCTTTATTGTGTTGCCTGAAATTATTGCCTCTCTTGGTTTTGGCTGGATAATGAAGAAT
>CAYRRL010000304.1:0-4447 GCA_964426665.1 uncultured Ferruginibacter sp.
AAATAAAAACATGGGAAAACCAACAGGCTTTTTAGAATTTACAAGGGAGCTTCCACCCAAGCGCCCTGCATCGGAACGTGTAAACGACTACAAAGAATTTGTGGAAAGGTACTCTGATGAAAAGTTGAATCAGCAGTCTGCACGCTGCATGGATTGCGGCATACCATTTTGCCACAGCGGTTGCCCGTTGGGAAATGTGATACCAGAGTTTAATGATGCAGTGTACCGAAAAAGCTGGAAGGAAGCTTATGATATTCTTTCTTCAACGAATAACTTTCCTGAGTTTACTGGCCGCATTTGCCCTGCACCATGCGAAACAGCTTGTGTATTGGGGATTAACCAACCTGCAATAGCTATTGAAGAAATAGAAAGGCATATCATTGAAATTGCTTTTGACAAAGGTTTTGTGAAGCCTAATAAAAGCATTAGCCGAACTGGGAAAAAGGTTGCTGTTGTAGGAAGCGGCCCTGCAGGTTTGGCAGCAGCAGCGCAATTAAATGCAGCAGGGCATTGGGTTACGGTATTTGAAAGGGATGATAAACCGGGTGGCTTGTTGCGTTATGGAATCCCAGATTTTAAACTGGAAAAGAACGTTGTTGAAAGAAGGATAAATCTTATGGAAGAGGAAGGCGTTGTGTTTAAATGCAATGCTAATGTAGGCGTTGATATTAACATCAGCGATTTGTTGAGGGAGTTCAATGCGATTATTTTGGCATGTGGTTCTACTATTCCCCGAAACTTGAATATTCCGGGCAGGGAATTAAAGGGTGTCCATTTTGCAATGGACTTTTTAAAGCAACAAAACAAAAGAGTATCCAATATCCTGTTTCAGGAGGAAGGCATCATGGCAACCGGGAAAAATGTGGTAGTGATTGGCGGCGGGGATACCGGGAGTGATTGTGTTGGTACAAGCAACAGGCACAAAGCTGCATCTGTTACCCAATTTGAATTGCTCCCTCAGCCGCCAAAAGAAAGGAACAATGTAATGCCATGGCCTACTTACCCGATGCTGTTAAAGACCACTTCATCACATGAGGAAGGCTGCGACAGGCATTGGGCAGTATCCACAAAATCATTTATTGGGGATGGTAAGGGCAATCTTAAAGCTTTGCGCCTGGTTGCCCTTGAATGGAAGATAGAAAACGGCCGCCCAGCAAGTTTTGTGGAAGTGCCCGGCAGCGAAAGGGAAATACCTTGTGAACTGGCTTTGCTGGCTATGGGATTTATGCACCCTCAGCACGATGGGTTGATAAATGAGTTGGAACTGGAACTGGATGAAAGGGGCAATGTAAGGGCAAGTGAAAAGCAATATCAAACTAATATCCCCAAAATATTTACGGCAGGCGATATGCGCCGTGGGCAGAGCTTAGTGGTATGGGCCATTAAAGAGGGCAGGGATTGCGCCCAAAGGGTGGACGAGTTTTTAGTCGGTAAATCTGTATTAGAAACGGCAGATGGAAACTCAATTGCCCGGTATTTGTAACGATTGTAATTACTTAATATATTTGAGCCATGAACTTAATTCATGGCTTTTTTTTTGTTCTTTTTTCAACATAACTAATTATTCTTTAAACAGTAATGCAAGGTAACCTAAGTATTGTTTATTTTTTTATAAACATTATATTTATAAATATGTAAATTATTTTAAATTAATTTGAAATATTATTGATAATTTAGCATCAATAATAATAAATAAATAAATTTTTTAATACACTCAATTTTTAAACAAAAAACACACTTATGAGTAACGAAACGAAAACAAAGCTAAAATCAGTTGTCCCGTTTTTGGCGCTGATAATTGTGGCAATAGCCGCAATTTTCGTAGCGCCCGAATCGGCATTCGACCCTGCTTCGGTGGTTGACCCGGCAACAAAAGCGCCCAAGTACATTTACAACAGTGGGGATATTGCCTGGATGTTGGTGTCTTGTGCCTTTGTGTTCTTAATGACGCCAGCCCTTGCTTTCTTTTATGGCGGCATGGTGGGGCGCAAAAACGTACTTTCAACCATGATTAAAAGCACTGTGGCTGCAGGTATTGTATCTGTACTGTGGATTGTGGTGCAATTCAGCCTTTGCTTTGGCCAGGATTTAGGCGGCTTAGGTTTTATCGGCGACCCCCGCACATATTTTATGTTTAAAGGGGTAATGAGTGGGGAACCATGGTCTCTGGCTGCTACTATTCCATTACCATTGTTTTCTTTCTTCCAGTTAATGTTTGCTATCATCACCCCCGGCCTGGTGGTGGGCGCTGTGGCTGAGCGTATCCGCTTTAGCTCTTACACTTTGTTTATTGTATTGTTTGCAGTGCTGGTATATGCGCCTTTGGCACATATGGCCTGGCACCCCGATGGCTTAATGTTTAAGTGGGGCGTGCTTGATTTTGCAGGAGGCACAGTGGTGCATATTTCTGCTGGTTGCGCTGCTTTGGCGGGCGCATTGGTTTTAAAGCCACGCAAAAACCTGGCAGTTGCCGGCCCGGCCAATATACCTTATGTATTAATCGGCACAGGCTTGTTGTGGTTTGGCTGGTTTGGCTTTAATGCAGGCAGCGCTGTTGGCTCCGGCTCATTGGCTGTGTATGCTTTCGCAACTACTAATACAGCAGCAGCCGCTGCTGGTTTATCATGGATGTTTTTTGATGTCATCAGGGGCAAAAAGCCTTCAGTGCTTGGTTTTAGCATAGGCGCTGTGGTTGGGCTTGTTGCCATTACGCCTGCTGCTGGTTTTGTCGGCGTGCCGCAAAGTATTTTCATAGGCGCTATTGCTGCCATGGTTTCTAATATTGTAGCAGAAGTGCTGAAGCACAAAACAGGCCTTGACGATCCTTTGGATGTTTTTGCATGCCATGGTGTTGGCGGTATGATGGGAATGCTGCTTACCGGCGTATTCGGAAGCAAAGCAGTTAACTCCCTTGTGCTGGATGGCCAGTTTATGATACAACTGAAAGGCATGGCATTAGCTGTAGGCTACAGTTTTGTTGTGTCGTTCATCATCTTCAAATTCATCAACCTGATATTGCCAATGAGGGTAACTGAAGCAGAGGAGGAAGAAGGGCTTGACGCTTCGCAGCATGATGAAAAATATGTTCAGGGCACATTGCTTGTTAAAAACGGCGGTGCTTTGGAAGAAAAGCCTGCTTACTAATTTTCAAGAACCATAAACAGCACCGGGATACATTCAGATTTCCCGGTGCTTATTAAAGCAAATTTTTACTTACGGCAATTTTCCGTGGTGCTGAAGTTTACAATTTGCCCTGGATTGCTCAATAACATTGCTGCCATTACGATACAGCACAGGCAATTTTAAAACCTGTGTGCTTAATCAAATTTTTCAAACTAAAACCAAAAACAAATGTTGAAAAAAATCGCAGCAACTGCAATTTTGTTTACTGCTTATTTTAATGCAGCAATTGCACAGGACTCAACCAAGACGCTAGTTTTTTCTGGCGGGCTTGATGCTTATTACAGGTATAATTTTTCTGATAAGTATGCAAATAATTATACCAGCTTCACTAACAGCCAAAGCTCATTTGAGCTTGGGATGGCCACAGTAAGGGCCGATGCTACTGCCCTTAGCGGAAAAGTGGCTGCCACGCTTGATTTAGGCTTTGGCAGAAGGGCAGAAGAGTTTTCATATAATGATGGCCCAAGCTATGTTAGCGGTAAAAATGGTTATATATCGCTTTCAAACGTTAAGCAACTGTTTGTAAGCTATGCGCCATCGTCAAAAGTGAAATTTACTTTTGGGAAATTTGGCACGCATGTTGGCTATGAATTGGTAGATGCACAGCTTAACAGGAACTACAGCATGAGCTACATGTTTACAAACGGCCCATTCTTCCACACCGGTTTAAAAGCTGATATTACAGCTGGCCCTGTTGGGCTAATGGTTGGCGTAGCCAATTATACAGACCAGGCAACTGCCACCAACAACGTAAAGAGTGTTTTGGCACAAGTAAGTGGCGGCACCAGCAACGGTAAAATAAAGGCTTACTTGAATTTTGTAGGCTCTTATGGCTCCAATACATTGTCCATTCCAGGCGGCTTAAAATCGCTAAGCCAGTACGATTTGGTAGTAACCGGGACTGTAAGCAGCAAGTTTGGGGTAGGTTTTAACGCTACGGTGCAAAACCGCAAAACCGATATAGCCAGCGGAAGCTGGTGGGGCGCTGCCGGGTATTTTAATTTCGACCCAACTGCTGCAGTGGGCTTAACGCTAAGGAGCGAATATATCGGCGATAATAAAATGGTTTATTTCGGCACGAAAAGCATTTTTGCCAATACACTTTCCCTGAACTACAAAGTAGGCCCATTGACAATAGTGCCAGAATTGAGGTATGAAACAGCGGAAAGGAATTACTATGCAAAGAAAGATGGCAGTGGCTCTAAGTCAACTTTCAGCAGTTTACTGGCCGTGATGTATAAGTTTTAAACACTGCAGTGTGCCG
>CAYRRL010000305.1:0-4446 GCA_964426665.1 uncultured Ferruginibacter sp.
TATTTACAATACCGGCGGAAAAATTTGATGGTTGGGCCAGCGGGAAACGTTTTGTGTTTTCTCAAAACACCAGGAACGAAGACACATTGATAAAACACTACAATTTTAAATCCTCCACAAAAAAAGGGAAACTGGTCGACTCTGTGCAACGCACCATCCTGTGCAAGGAAAACAAAAAAGGTTTCAACCTTATATACCAAACAAGCAGCAGCCAGGAATTTATGGGCTTGATAAACGAACTGAAAAGCATGGGTTTTTATACATATATGGAAGGGAGCCCGGACACTACAACAATACTTTACCAGCATAAAGATTTTACTGTGAAAACCTATCAGGAGCAAGCAGACAGCACACTGCTATATTCGCTGCAGCTGCATGAACAGGATTTTCCCGACCCATCAGAAATAATTTATGCAGACGACCTGCTGCCATTTACGTCGCATGAGTATTTGGTGCACTACTTTGGCGAGGAGAATGTAAGGAAAGATTTTTATTATTTCTCCGGCGATGAATTAGCTAATTGCTCTGTACTGTTCATCAACACTGCAAGGCAGGTGGTGTTTATATGGAAAGACGAAGTGAACAAAAGAGGCATTGACGACATCCTGTTTGGCGGCCAGCAAAAATTAAAAAGCGCTATTGGATCCAGCAAATTTGTGGCGGAAAGTGAATGGAAATTTAAAAGCGGCGTACACGCCGGGATGACCTTGTATGAATTGAGGATACTGAATGGCGACGACATACAATTTTACGGCGGCAACTCGCTAAAAACAGGCACAGTGATAACTGGCAATAGCGGCAAGCTCGATTTTTACAAAGAAGAAATTATTTTGGGCTGTGTTAATTGCGAGGACAGCAATTTTGCCAAAGCAGAAACCGTAAACGCAGACGAAGCTATAAAAGAAGGCAAAATACTGTTTGTGTTGTCTGTTGTGCTTAACGCAGATGAAAAAAGCACCCAAAAACCATTACAACCTGTTGTGAGCAAATAAATCTAATACTGAATATAATAAAGCTATAAACAAAAGCGGCGCAAATATTTGCGCCGCTTTTGTTTGTTTAATCAACTATTTAAAAAGGCAAATCATCTGTAGCCTCAGATGCCACACTGGCTGCTGCCATAGCTGGTGCTGCAGCAGGCGCAGCAGGTTGATAACTGCTGGCCGCAGGGGCAGCAGCCTGGGCCTGCCCTTCGCTGCTATTGCTATTTTTGCTGCCCACAAACTGTATGTTCTGCACCCTCATCCGCAAAGTGGCTACTGCCTGGTTTTCTTTATTGGTATATACATCAGCCTCTGGCGAGCCCTCTGCATATACAGTAGTGCCCTTAGTAAGGTATGGCGCAATGCCCGTGCGGTCTGTCCAATAAGCGCATTCCACCCATGTGGTCCTTTCTTTTTGCACACCCTGGCTGTCTTTATACCTCTCTGTGTGAGCCACACTGAAGTTAATAACATTTTTGCCGCCGATTTCTTTTACAATGCAATCCCTTCCGAGGTTGCCGATTACCTGTAGCTTAATCATAATTTTTAGTTTTAAATATTTAACGCTGTATCTGGATGTGTGAAATTATGAAACGTTGATGGGTAGTTATTGATAA
The DNA here is from genome assembly GCA_964426665.1 of uncultured Ferruginibacter sp. GTDB lineage: Bacteria > Bacteroidota > Bacteroidia > Chitinophagales > Chitinophagaceae > Ferruginibacter. Next base: position 1,601 of record CAYRRL010000305.1, read on the forward strand.
GTTATGCACTGTTTTGACAAGTAGTTATCAGTGATGAGTTATCTGTTTTAACCCATTATCCTTTCGCAAACCGTTTACTGATAACTAGTCACTAGTCGCTGATTAAACTCAATTCATTTTCTTTTTCAACGAACTTACCTGGCTTTGCAAATTATTTACCATGCTTGCCAGCGAATCCATATCCCAGCGTTGCTGCTGGCTTACTTTGCTCAGTACCATTTGTGCGTGCCATAATTCCACTATATCTTCTGCATTTACCTGGTAAGGCTGGTATTGAGGGTTGTCGCTTACTAATGTGAGCTTATTTTTTGCCTTGTTGCTTTTTACGATTCGTTTATACACTATGCCCTCATTGCGGCTCACAACAATATAGGCCTGGTTGTTTTTAACATCCTCTTTATTATCCACCCTTTCGCCTACAATAATACTGCCGCTGGGGGTGGGCATCATACTGTCGCCGATAATTTCAAAAGCTCTGTAATAACCGCCGCTCAGCATCGGCAGCGTAAAGGTGTTTAGCTCATCTATAAACTCATTGTCTGCATAGCCAGCCAAATAGCCTGCGGCTGCCTTTACGGGAACAAAGTGGATTACATTCCTGTCAGCGCTCATCATTTTTTGCATGCGCCTCTTGGCGAGGTAACTGCCGCCTGTATCGCTCATGTCTTTTAGCATCAGTTCGTCAAGCGTTGTTTTAAACATTTGGCAAATGGTTTCCATTACATCAAGCCGTGGGTCGGCACGGTCTTCCTCATATGCGCCAATGAGGGAACGCTTGATGCCAAGTTTGTTTGCAAATTCTTCCTGTGTCCACCCACGCAGCTTGCGGAGGTATTTCATGTTTTGGCCTGCTTGTGACATAGTTCAACTAATTTGATTAGCACAAATATACTAATGTTTTTAGTTTATCCAAATTTAATTTTTCATAATTTTTTTTTGACAGGAGTTTTATAATGGTTAATCCCCTGATTATATGATTTGCATGCTTAGCTTACTCTCTTTTATTTTTTCTCTTGGCCATTGACTCTTGGCCATTGACTCTTGACTATTGACTATTGGCCTCTTGCCCTTACTTTTGTAAAAATTCAGGTTATGCAAACATTTGTTTTGGCGCTGCACAACATTTTGCGGTGGGCTGTATTGCTCTTTGGGCTTTTTACTGTATTAAATGCTGTTTCCGGTATTGTCAAAAAAAGGATATTCACCGAAAGCGACAATAAAAGCAATTTGCTGTTTATGATTTGTTGTGATATACAATTGCTGCTGGGGCTGGTATTGTACTTTGGTGGCGAATGGTTTAATAACATGAAAAGGTTTGGCGAAATAAAGTCAGATGCCGCTCTCCGGTTTTTTAGCCTTGAGCATGCTGCAATGATGTTGCTTGCGTGGGTATTAGTACATGTTGGCAGAACGGCGGTAAAAAAAGCGCCAACAGATGCTGCCAAACACAAACGGATGCTGTTGTTTTTCGGCATTGCATTCGTACTGATTTTAGCCTCCATCCCTTGGCCCTTCCGTGAAGCAATAGCCCGGCCGTGGGTAAGAGGGTTTTGATTAACCTTTTGGGGTTTGATGTTTACTGTTTGAAGCAGCTTACCAGATACTAAATATTACTTATTACCTATTACTTCTCTCATGGCAAAAAAAAAACCAGTAATACTTATTACCAACGATGATGGCATTACAGCGCCCGGCATACGCAATCTGGTAGAAGCTGTAAAAGACCTCGGCAAAGTAGTGGTGGTGGCACCAGACAAAGCACAAAGCGGCATGGGGCACGCCATAACTATTGGGCACCCATTACGCATGACTAAGATGGACATGTTCCCTGGTGTGGAAGCATGGCAAACCAGCGGTACTCCTGTTGATTGCGTAAAGCTGGCAGTTGATAAAATACTTCGTGGCAAACCAGATATTTGCCTTAGCGGCATTAACCATGGCGCTAACCATTCTATCAATGTTATTTACAGCGGCACTATGAGCGCTGCCATGGAAGCAAGCATTGAAAGCATACCAAGCATTGGCTTTTCCTTATTTGATTACAACTACGAAGCAGATTTTGCGCCGGCAAGGCATTATGTAAAAAAGATTGTGAGCAGCTTACTGCAACAAAAAAAATTAGACAAGCACTTGTTGCTGAACGTAAACATACCGTCTGTGCCGATGGATTTAATCAGGGGCGTAAAAATTTGCCGCCAGGCTTATGCCAAATACGAAGAAGATTTTGAAGAGCGCAAAGACCCACATGGCAAAAAATATTATTGGCTCACCGGCGAATTTTTAAATTTTGACAAAGGGAAAGACACTGATGTATGGGCATTGGCGAATAATTATATCAGTGTGGTGCCGGTACAATTTGACCTGACGAACTACAAATTGAAAACACAATTAGAAAAAAACTGGAAAATATAATGTTCTGGAAGAAAGATAATTTTTTGATGGGGCTTGTTATGGGGCTTGTTGCGCCTTTTCTCGGCATCATGGCTTTTAAGCTGAGCAAATTCAGTATGTTTAGTTTTAAAGAAACCTACCAGTTTATGGTATTAGAGCCGGGATATAAAACACTAACGGTGGCGCTAAGCCTGTCGCTGCTGCTGAATGCCCTGTTGTTTACTATTTACATCAACAGCAGGAAAGACCAGACAGCGAAAGGCATATTTGTAACCACGCTTGTATGGGGGCTGCTGGTATTGTCAATAAAAACGTTTTTATAAACATTGCAATTATGGAAACGCATCCCTGGTTTAAAGACTGGTTCAACTCGCCTTACTACCACCAGTTGTATTTTAACCGGGACGAAAAAGAAGCGGCGGCTTTTATTGACAAGCTGATTGATTTTTTACAAC
>CAYRRL010000306.1:0-4423 GCA_964426665.1 uncultured Ferruginibacter sp.
CTTACGAAAATAATACAGTCCGGTACAAAGAAAGGCAAGGCTGATAGCGATGGTTAAAACTAAAGAGCCCCAGTTCATGGCATCGCCCAACAGGCAAAAACGAAAGCCGTCAATAACGCCTACCATTGGGTTGGCCTGAAAAAGCCAATGGTATTTTGACGGCAGGTTTTGAAGGGCGTGCGAACTGCTGTAGCCAACTGGTGTAATATATAAACCAAACTGTATAATAAAAGGTATTATATACCTGAAGTCACGGTATTTAACATTGAGTGCAGTTAAAAACAAACCCACCCCGAATGCACATACAAATGCAAGCAGCAAAAATACCGGCAGCAATAATATTTGCCAACCGGGCATAAACCTGAACCATACCATCATGGCCAGCATTATGCCAAATGATATGGCAAAATCAACCAGTGTGGTAATAACAGAACTGGCTGGCACAATAAGGCGGGGGAAATAAACTTTTGTAATGAGATTTGAATTGCCCACTAAGCTATTGCTTGATTCGCTTAATGCATTGCTAAAAAACTGCCATGGCAGCATCCCTGCAAACACCATTAGAATATAGGGCGCTTTGCCAGTATACTCCAGTTTGGCAATGCGGCTGAACACAAAGTAAAATATGATACTGGTAAGCACTGGCCTTACAATGCTCCACGCTGCGCCAACAACTGTTTGCTTATAGCGCACTTTAATATCCCGCCAGCTAAGGATGTAAAAAAGTTCCCGGTAACGCCATAAGTCGTTCCAGTAATTTTTGGCAGCGTACCCCTTGCCTATTACAAGGTCCCAATCGCCAGTGCCTTTATCTGTATCTGTCATTTTGTTTTTGTCAGGTTAGCGCTGCATCAAGTATAACAGCACATTTTTGTTTATATGCAGTATAGCTAAAAAATTCGTCAAGCAATATTTTGTCCGGCTGGTACAGGCTCTTGTTAAGAATTATTTTTTCCAGCGCCATTTCAATTTCTTTTTTGTTATCGGGGTCAACAAGCATACCCAATTTACCATTCACCAATGCGTCTGCCGAACCATCCTTGTTTCCTGCAATAACGGGCAGGCCATAATACATAGCTTCAATAAACACAATACCAAAACCTTCTTTTTTGCTGGGCATAATATATACATCTGCCAGCGAAAAATGCGCAGCAAGCTCTTCATCCGGAATATAGCCTGTAAAAACCACCTGGCCCTGCAGGTAGCATTGTTCAATAATTGCATCAAGCCTTTTTTTTTCCGCTGCATCGTACCGTCCTGCAATAATATATTTAAGCGAAGGGAATTTTGCTTTCAGTTGTTTCATTGAATAGAGCACATGGTCGTACCCTTTGTACAATTCTTTTGATGAAAGGCGTGTAAGGGTAAATAATATAATATCGATTTTGGCAAGCCTGTAACGCTGCATCAGGTTTTCGTCTTTGCCATAAGTGAGCGGCGGCGGCAGGTAAGGGTCAAGGCAATTATTTAGAACAATTATTTTTTCATCAGGGACATTGCATTGTTCTATAAGCCTGTCTTTAGTAAATTGGCTTACTGCCAAAATATTATCGCACCGGGAGAGCATTTTTTTACGTACGCCGGAAAGTTGAGCCCATACTTCTATGCCATGGGCAAACAGAATAAGCCTTTTTTTTGGGAAAAAAAATTTAGCTATATACCCTACAGATAAAATATTGATATGGCTTACGATGATTGTATCCTGCTTCATGGATTGCCACAATGCGCTAATCACAAATTTCAACTTTGCTTTGCCAAATCCTGCAAAGTTGCTTTCAGGGATATACTTAGTGTCAACATCCTTTTGATTATCATAAACAGAAAATACTTTTACTTTCATCCCGTTCGTTATGCCCGCAATATCCATAAGTGCCTTGCCAAAAACCTTGCATACTTTTTCTATCCCGCCGGTGGCCGAAAAAACCCTTAGTGTTAAAAATAATACGCTTCTACTCTTTGCCATAAAAAGCCAGCAGCATAAGTGTAAAAAACTGCGACCAATGCATTTGCCCGTTTTGTAACTTGATATGAGCGGCATCCACCTGCGCAATGCCAGTGTTGGCATATTGGCTGTTGCCAAACCACTCTTTGAAAGGGAAAGAAAAGCCCATTTTGGGCCTGTCCCATATCGATTGTGGCAGCTCGCTGCTGAATGCATCTATCAGCAACTGCTTGCCAAGCTTTCCTTTGTATTTAATATCGCTTTGAATTTTAAAAACCAGTTTCAAAAACTCTTTGTCAAGGTACGGCACCCTTATTTCAAGGCCGTGTGCCATGCTCATAACATCTGCATCCCTCAGCAATTGGTTTTGCATGTACATGTTTGTTTCGAGCCAACTTGCCTGGTTGCCTGCTGAGAGGTGCTCAAGATTGGGCAATTGAGGCAACTCTTCCAGTATTTTCCATACAGACGCTTCATTAGCGCCCAAATGCGCTGCAATATCTGAAGGGACAAATTGCCCCCTTAAAAAAAGGTATTTTCCAACAGCGCCATCAATGCTGAGATAACACAAGCGCCGCAATTTTTTTGACTGGGCAAAACGCCCTGCCTTCAGCATTTTATCAGGCAGGCTGGAAAGCAGGGATGCTGTTCTTATCCTGTTAAAAGATGGGTAGCCCCCAAACAGTTCATCGCCGCCAATGCCTGACAAAACAGCTTTAAGCCCGCTTTGCCTTGCATACTTGCTGATGTACCATGTATTGATGCCATCACAGCACGGAAGGTCCATTGCTTTAATGATGCTTTGCAGGGAATTATGAAAATCGTTTTCACTAAGAAGAAACTGGTGGTGCTCACACGAAAACTGCTTTAGCAATTCGTCCTGGAATTTTTTTTCTGAATACTCGTTGTTGTCAAAATATAAAGAAACAGTATTTAAGCGCTGTTGCTTTTTTGCGGCCAGCAAGGCTATTATGCCCGAATCGAGCCCGCCACTAAGGAAAACGCCGATAGGCGCATCGGAAAGCAAATGCCTTTGTACAGCATCTAAAAGTTCCTGCCTGATAAGCTCAACTGCGTCTTTCCTGCTTGATATTTTTTCAAGGTAACTCGCTCTCTCAAAAGTGCTGGTTGTGCTTTTGCCATTGGCAATATTGTATTTTAAATAACTGCCCTTTGGCAAGGGCTGCACATCCTTCAGGGTGGTAACCGGCTCGGGCAGGTGGCCATAAGCCATTAAATAGACTTGCCAGTTTGTATTTTCTTTATCAAGATAGGGCACTTGTTTAAGCGCCCTTACTTCTGAAGCAAAGGCAAACAACTGTGCCGTATGTGCGTAATACAAAGGTTTTATGCCCGACAAATCCCTGGCCAGCAATACTTCATTTTTGCCATGGTCAAACAGCGCAAATGCAAACATACCATTGAGCCGCTCAAAAGAACCTGTGCCCCATTTGTCATAAGCAGCCATCACAACCTCGGTGTCGCTGTTGGTGTTAAATGAATAACCCTGGCGTACAAGCTCTGATTTCAATTCAGGGTAATTATAAATTTCACCATTATAGCTGATGGTGTAACTGTTGCCGGGCGAAGCGTAAGCCATTGGCTGGTGCCCTGCCTCGGAAAGGTCAATTATAGACAAGCGGCAATGGCCGAGCACTCCATTAAAGGCAGCGCTTGTATAACTTCCATTGTCATCAGGCCCGCCATGCTTTTGCACGAGGCACATTTTATGCACAAAGGCAGCAAGTTCCCCGGTCTGCAACGAAGGGCTGATAGCCCCGGCAATACGGCACATTGGATTTCAGGTGTTTCTTTTATTAAGGTAAAGCTTGCAAGGGCCGGAAAGATGGCAGATAAAATGCTTTTTTTTAAAATATGCAGGCTGCTTAACAAATCATTATTTAATCCTGCAGGAAAATGGGCTCCAGGTTTTTCTTGTCAAACTGTGCATGCAACGAAATACCCATGCTATCAATCCTCACTTTGGCTTTGTTCCCTGCAAGCTCAATCAGCAAGCCATGGTAATTCATCATCAGCCCCTGCTTGATGCGTACTTTTGCGTTTACTTTAAGCCCTCTGTCTTCTGCCACCTGCACGTCGCTGAATTCATTGAGGAATTTCCTTATAGTGGTTATCTCATCTTCTTTTATTACGGCAGGCTTCCCAAGCCAGTAAACAAAGTTGAGTATGCCATTAATTTTTTTAAGATCCCATTTTTTTGTATCCTCTATTTTTACAAATACATAGGACTTGAACACAGGCTCTAAAATTACTTTCCTCCTGTCGCTCCATTGCTTTACCACCTTATTGAGCGGGCAGTAATTTTCAATCCCTTTTTCTGAAAGATTTGCCGCTACTTTTTTCTCCCACCGCGGCTTGGTGTAAACGGCGTACCAGTAAGATTTATTTGTGTCCATCCAAAGCTTCGCTGTCCCTCAGTTACATTAAAAATGCAACGAGGGCACTACTATTTGTTTTAAA
>CAYRRL010000307.1:0-4420 GCA_964426665.1 uncultured Ferruginibacter sp.
TCCATGCCGCCCCGGAATGTCCAGCTTACTTCAAACTGGCCGATTGCCCCGTTTGCATATTTCACTAAGCCAACCGCATTGTCTTCTGCATCTATCGGGTGCATTCTTGTATCTGCCCAACACATCACTTCAATTGGTTTAATATTTTTTCCAATGAAGTTTCTTGATATCTCCACACAATGACAACCCAGGTCAATGATAGCGCCGCCGCCAGCTTTTTCCTTATCCCAAAACCAATCGCTGTGTGGACCGGGATGTGTTTCCCTGCTCTTTGTCCATATTACTTCGCCAATAGAACCACCTTGAACTGCTGCTAATGATTTTAAAAACTTTGGTGTATAACACAAATCTTCTAAGTAGCCGCCTGTTACTCCTGCCTTTTCAATTGCCTTCAGCATTTGCAAAGATTCTTTTGCATTTCTTCCTAACGGCTTTGTACATACCACATGCTTTTTTGCAGCAGCGCATGCAAGCACTGCATCGAAATGAACATTGTTTGCCAAGCCAATCACTACTGTTTCTACATCAGGATGTGAAACTGCTTTGGCTAAATCAGTTGACCAGTTAGGGATTTTATAATCAGCCGCAAACTGTTTTGTTTTTGCTTCATCTCTTCCGTAAACCATTACTAATTCATCTTTTCTTCTTTGCGCCACTAATGATTCTGCATAGAATCTTGAAATAAAGCCAGTGCCTAAAATTGCTAATTTCATAATTGTTTATTTTTTGCCACAGATTACACGGAATAACACAAATAAATAATAGCCACAAATTTCACAAATGGACACGAATGAAAATACTTCGCATTTTATTTCACCATCGGCCAAGGAAATTTACTTTTCAATTTTACTTTCATTCCTGTCGCAGATGATTTTCTTGCTGCTTCAATAATTTCAAGTACATGCAATGCATGCTCAACATTTATTCTTGGCTCGATTCCTTTTACAATACTTTCGCCGGTTACTCTTGCTCCCTCCTGCCATTCATAACCGCCTTTGTCTGTACTCATTAGTTCGGCCGGTTTATCCCACGAAGTATCTAACCATACACCATTGGTTTCCCAATCGTATCCAACCAAACGCATATTGCCATAGTCTCCATAAATCTGTATTGAATGCAGTGATTGTGTCCCGGCTTCATGACCATGTGGGTCAAAATAATTAAAGCCGCACATCACATGGCTTATCACACCTTTATCATGCTCCAGCAAAACATGTGCGTTGTCTTCTGCCACCACTTTTATTTTCCCTTTGTCATCCACAGTACGTTCAGGGTTTACAATACTTGTCATTGCCATCACACTTCTTGCCGGGCCAAGCAAGCCTGTTAGTGTTGCCATATTATACACACCGAGGTCGGGCATGCTGCCGCCTCCTTTTTCATAAAAGAAAGCAGACCATGTTGGTCCTGTATGACCATACTGCCCGTGAGCAGCAGCAACCCTTCCCAATTTCCCTGATTGTATTGTCTTGCTCATGAATTCAAATTGCGGTGAGTTTACTACAGCAGGCGCTCCCCACAATCTTAATTTTTTACTCTTTGCCAAATCAAGTAATGCTTTTCCTTCTGCATATGTATTCGCCATTGGCTTTTCACTCCACACATGTTTACCTGCAAGCAGCGCTTTTTTATTCAGCATACCATGTTTTTGCATGTCGGTCAACGTTACCATCATATCAAATGGCACACCAGCCAGCATTTTATCAATATCCGGATATGTTTGTGCATTCACATTGTATTGCTTGTTTTGTGCCACCGCTCTTTCATATTTTATATCACATAAGCTTACCACTTCAATAAATTTTGATGAAAGCAGCTGTGGTATATAGCGGTTACTTACACTTCCACAGCCGATAACAGCTACTCTCAATTTCTTATCGTCTTTTGTGACGGCCCATCCTTCCAGCGACGATACCAGTATTGCTGCACCCGCCATGGCGGTGGTCTTTAAAAATTGTGCCCTCGATTGTTTTTCATTCATAGCAAAAAAATTTATCGTTAATAATTATTATGTACTTAGCTTTTGTTCCTTGATTAAACATCGTTGCGTCGCACACTTGTACCATTTTTTCTTTATTCATCTTTTCCCACATTGTTTATTATACAACGGATTACACCCATCACTCTGATATACCCTCTCTTCAGGGCTGCCGGTCTAAAACGTTTTGCATTATGCGGCGGGTTACACCCGCCGCTATTAATATTACGCCCCCCGGGATAAACAAAATCAACTACTCAATTAATGCTTCTTAGCCTTCAATCCCTGCGCTTTCATAAGCACATTTACCCACTCATCTATCTCTTCATCATAATCCAGCTTTAATCTTTTTTCAACCGTATCCCTCATATCCTGCTTAAAAATTTCGGAACCATATATTGCGCCAACAAATGCACCAAGCAATTGAGGATAAGAATCACTGTCCCAGCCCCACTCCATGCTCAACTGCAAAGCAGCCAAGGGGTCGTAGTTACAAATTTTCAAACAGGAAAAAATTACAACAAATGGAACATGGGCTTCCCATTTAATATCATACATCAGTTCCTTTTCTAAACGCTCAAATAATTTTGCTGGTGAACCGTTGGCTTCCTTTGCATACATATCTGCCAGATCAAGCCACTTGTTTGTTGCCCTGTCGCTCCAGGGAACTTTTGCATAATGGTATGGGTCTGTATTGCGTATGGTGTTTATTACTTCTGTCCACAATTGTTCATTATCCATTTCTGCTGGGTCAAGTGTTAATGCTTTTGATAAACCAGCAACCAATGCTGCATTCATATCTTTTGCAAACGCATTATCAAACCAGGCAATATTGTATGCTGCCAAATATGCTTTCTCCGGTTCGCCGGGATACACTGCTGCCAAAGGTGGCAACACCATTTGACCATAGCAGGTTGGCAAAGCATTCCACAACCGCTCTAACGGGTAGGCATAGCCAATCTTGCGGCTGCCCATCAGCCAGCGGATGGCTTTGTAAGATTCATCAAGCCATTGATTAACCAATGTATCATATCCAGAATGCGTTTTGATGGTTTTTGATTTGGCCCAATCGAGATATGCCTGAGCCAGTATTTTATCCGTGACAGGAAATTGATTTTTCTTTACTGCATTCCGCAGGCAGTGCAGCAAAATAATTTTATGGCGGCTGTCATCTGTTATTGTTCCCGGCGCTGCATTTGTTGCCCAGTGTGCATACGGCTCCGGCACCGGGCGCAGGTATTTGTATTCCCTGAAGCGTATTCTTTCTTTTGTTGCATTGATAGCTGCCGCATCCATCAGTTCTGTTGTGTCACGCCACCATTTCGGCGGGTTGGGTGTTGCCTGTATTTCAGGCATGCCCTGAAATTCAACAGGGCCGCCCATTGCATCGCCAATCAATGTTCCTAACAACAAGCCCTTTGTTTTATTCCGGATAAAAGCAGCATCGGTTTTTGTTTGTGAAAAACTGTTATTGATCACTGCACTAAATAAAATGCAGGTACAAATAAATCTTATGTTCAATTGCTGCATCATTTTCCCTTTTTTGGCTTTTCGTTTACAATCATAGTATCAGTCGGCAAAAACTGTAAAGTATAACCGCCTGTATCAATCAATGCTGATGAAAATATTAACTTCAGGTTGCCAAATCCTCTTGCATCAATTCTTGTTTGATACAAATACAGTTGTTTCAGGTTTTTTAGTCCCCCCAAACCGTTAATTCCATTTGAAGTAACTGCTGTTGACGACAGGTTGAGGTATTGCAGCTTTGAAAGACTACTCAAATAGGCAATACTTTGGTCTGTTGCATTACTGTTGTTTAAAAACAGTCTTGTCAATGATGGCATTTTTCCTACAATACTCATTACATAATCATTGACTTTTGTGTTGCTTAGTTTGAGCCATGCAACCTGTTTACTCAGTTGCCCTAATAATTGGGCATGCTGTGCAGTAACAGAATCAACAGCTACAAAATTTACCGACAAATAATTACTCTTTTGAGATACCGGATTTACTGAAACATCCAACTCCCTTAATTTCTTTATTACATCGGCTGGTGCATTATCCACTTTTTCGTCTGGTATATCAGAAACAGCCGCTTCATTTACAAGTTTTCCACTTTGCAATGCCGCCAGGTAAGGTTTTATTTCTTCCGGTTGGTTTAGTTCCGCTGTTTTCTTATGATAATCTGCACCCGTTGCCACCCACCAGTTCAGCAATTCAATTTCTGCCTTAGTTAATTGTGGTTTTTGTTTGGGCGGCATGTGCTCTTCGTTGTCGTTTGGCAATAAAATTCTTTTTATTAATTCGCTTTCAGTTGCATTATCTGCAATAATTACTTTGCCGTCTGCACCGCCTTTGTCAATAAAAGCTGGTTCATCTAATCTTAATTTTCCTTTTTGTTTATTAGGCCCATGGCAGTTGTAACATTTTGATTGCAGTATC
>CAYRRL010000308.1:0-4418 GCA_964426665.1 uncultured Ferruginibacter sp.
CTTGTAATAAGTGGCTTGCCTTTTCTTATTGCCCCTTTTGCATTTGCCTGGTTTGGTAAACATATTGATCGGCTTAAACCATTATTACAGCAGGATCCATTTGCGGTTGAAAACCTGCAGGCCAATATTCACTGGAGCGGTTGGGAATTTTTACCAGGGCTTTGGTTGATTTTTGTTTTTGTTGTTTCGTTTATATGGATGCGGCAGAAAGAGTTTCTGAAAGCGTTTTATCTTTTATTTGCAGGTACGGCTGTTTATGTGCAGATAACTTTATTTTTCTTAATCAAACGTATTGAAGGATATAGCCAGCGTGCTAATATAGAATTCTGGCAAAGCCATTCAAAAGAAGACTGCTATATGACGACCTTCTCTTACAAATCGTACACACAATATTTTTATGGCGAAATGAAACCGCATCCCAATAAAAATTATACTAACGAAGAGTGGCTTACAAAAGGTAACATAGATAAGCCTGTGTATATTTCCTGCCGGGTAGAAAACAGAAAGTGGCTGGAGAAACAATTGCCTGATGCTATTTTTTTATACAACAGTAATGGCTTTTATTTTTATAAGCGGTTGCCGAGATAAGATGGTTTATACAATCCCCATTTTGCCAGCCTGTATTGCACACTTACTTTTAATACTCCCAAACCATAAATAGCGCTTCTGCTTAAATTAATTGACGACGCTTCATCAAAATATTTTGTGGGGCATGTTATTTCTGCTATTTCAAAACCGGTATAAAATATCTGTGCCACCATCTGGTTGTCGAAAATAAAATCGTCGGAATTTGATTCGTAAGGAATGGCATCCAGCACTTCTTTTGAAAAAGCACGGTAACCCGTGTGGTATTCTGAGAGTTTTTGGTTGAATAAAGTATTTTGAAATAAAGTAAGGATACGATTGGCAATATATTTATACCAGGGCATGCCACCTTTTAAGGCACCTTTTCCTAAAATTCTTGAACCAAATACAACAGGATATAATCCTTCTGCAATGATATAACTCATGCTGTGAATAAGCTTTGGTGTGTATTGATAATCTGGGTGCAGCATTACCACTATATCGGCGCCGAGTTCCCTTGCTTTGTTGTAGCAGCTTTTTTGATTGCCACCGTAGCCTTTGTTTTTTTGATGCTGCACAATATGTTTGATATTGAGCTTTGCTGCCACCTGCACTGTGTCATCTTTGCTGTTGTCATCTACCAGTATTACATCGTCCACAATATCGAAAGGAATTTCGTTGTAAGTTTTTTCGATTGTTTTAGCTGCATTGTATGCAGGGAGAACAACCACTAATTTTTTTCCGAGTATCAAGGTGTGTGTATTGAAGGGGCAAAAATAATGGGTTTGTAGTAGACATCATCGGCTAAAGCCTTTGTCGTTAGTAGATAGCACCGATCGACACAGAAGAGGTACGACTTGTAGAAAGGTAAGCTGCTATGTAAAATATAATATGGGATGCAAAATGATACAATCGCTTTCAGCATCGGGGTTCTGCAAATGAGCTTTTGGTGTAAGTGTATGGGGCAGAAACCCTGGCAACACGAACGTTTCATTCAAATAAAATGGGAGACCCAATTAATAAGTATATTGCAATGTCGCTTAAACAGACAACAGTAATAAAGATTGTAAACCCTCAACTCCTATATTTGTATGAAGGTCTTTTTTACCTTATCGGTCTTGGTAATGGCTTGTACGTTGGTTACCGCACAGGTTCCATCCAATGACAATGCCTGCCAGGCTATTCAACTAACGGTAGGAACCGTTTGCAACTACGAAACTTTCACTACTGAAAATGCAACAGCCAGCACAGGTTCGGTAGTACCAAATTGTGCCAACTTTGTTGGTGGTACTACTGGGGATGCATGGTTCAAGGTTACTGTGCCTGCCAACGGAGGGGTATCTATTGATACGCAGGAAGGAACTATCACTGATGGTGGCATGGCGGTATACAGGGCAGTTAATTGTGTTGCTTTAGTTTATCTTGACTGTGATGATAATAGCAGTGCGAATGGCAATATGCCAGCTATGACTGTGACCGGCCTTACGCCCGGGTCTACCTTATATATAAGGTTTTGGGAAAATGGTGGTGATAATAATGGCACATTTGGTATTTGTGTAAAAAACTCACCGTTACCTCCATCTAATGATGACCCTTGCAATGCTATTCAATTAACGGTGGGCACTGATTGCAACTATCAGACTTTTACTAACGAGGGTGCAACAACTACCACAAGTGTGGCAGCACCGGTATGTGCTAATTATTTAGGTGGGGATGTATGGTTTAAGGTGGTTATGCCTGCAAGCGGCCAACTTCTATTTGATACTCGGGAAGCTACAACTACTGATGGCGGCATGGCTGTTTACAGCGGCACAGATTGCAGCAGCACCTTAACCCAACTTGGTTGTGATGACAATTCCAGTGCTAATGGTTCTATGCCGTCTTTGCGGATTGGTAACCAGCCCCCCGGCAGTATTTTATGGGTAAGATTTTGGGAAAATGGGAACAATAATAATGGGACATTAGGCATTTGTGTAACTAACATATCGGCACCAGCAAATGACGACCCTTGCTATGCAATTGCATTAACATTGGATACCGGTTGCAACTATCAAACTTTTACTACAGAACATGCCTCAGCTACTTCAGGTGTGTTATTGCCTGGTTGTGCCAATTATACAGGTGGCGACGTATGGTTTAAGGTAACTGTACCTGCTGGCAGCACCGGGCTATCATTTGATACACAGGAGGGCGTTATTACTGATGGTGGCATGGCTGTATATGCCGGCACCAATTGTAATAGTTTAACTCTTCTTGCCTGTGATGACAATTCCAGCGCAAATGGCCAAATGCCAGCTTTGAATATTACTAATCAACCAGCAGGAAGCACTTTGTGGGTAAGGTTTTGGGAAAATGGAGGGGATAATAATGGCACATTTAGTATTTGTGCAAAGGCAGTATATCCTCCTGCGTTTAATGATGATCCCTGCACTGCCATTCAATTAATGGCGGATTCTGTTCTCAATTATCAAACCTTTACTACCGAAAATGCAACAGCTACCCCGGGTGTGCCGCCTCCTGGTTGCGCCAATTATGCAGGCTATGATGTATGGTTCAAAGCTACAGTGCCTGCTTCGGGTGTACTGTTTTTTTATACAAAAGCCGGGTTTATTACCGATGGTGGCATGGCTGTGTATGCTGGCATTAATTGCAGTAGCTTAACCTTGCTTGCTTGTGATGATGATGGCATGATAGATACCTATATGCCTACATTGGCTATTGACAGCCAGCCGCCCGGCAGTACATTATGGATAAGATTTTGGGACTATAATGGCAATAGCAATGGCACATTTAGCATTGGAGCTTCTTTTGTGCCTGATTTTACTTATGCCAGGTACCCTGTTGACTTTGGCAATGTCCTTCAATTTACGGATACTGCCACCACCTACGGCGGATACCCCATAGTATCATGGCGTTGGGCTTTTGGCACTGGCGATACCAGTAACTTGCAAAATCCTGCCATATTTACTAGTAGCGTTGATCCTTTTAGTGTGGTGTTGACAATGAAAAACAGCAACAACGATGATTGGGTAAGGCAGGGCTCAATCGAAGTGGGAATAAACATTCCGTCAACACTTCAACTAAATTTATGCTCCACTGACAGCGCAGAGATTTCTGGCCACGTATTAACAGGCAATGTTCAATGGCAGATGAGCACAGACAGTACAGGCTTTGCTAACATCAGCGATGATACCAATTTTAATGGCACCAACACGCCTGTTCTCAAACTGACAAACATCCCTTCTTTTTGGAATGGCAATGTATTCCGCTGTCGCAGTGATGAAGGCTATTACAGTTGGAAAACACAGATAAAGGTTGCCAACGAGTTTACTAATGCTGACGGCAATACTTGGGAAAACCCAGCCAACTGGAGCTGCGGCAGGCTCCCAGATGCCAATACAAATGTCATCATTAACGGCAACGCTACCTTAAACTCTAATTCAAGCTGCCGCACCTTGCGTGTGAACCCTGGCGCAACTTTTACCATAAGCCCAGGATACAATCTAACGATAACGCATTAGGCAAGCTATTCGGCATGTGTATTCTATATTTCATAAACTTAGTTAAGGCTTGTTGGCATGCTGGTGAAGACAACATATTTTGAGACAGGGCTATGTTGGGCTTTTGTTCGTTGGTGGTTTGGGCATTTTATCGCTACTCTATAAGTGCAAAGCTTTATAGAATATGTAAGTGTATTTTATTAAAGGTTAAGTGACGAAGGGCAGCAGGTTGGGAGACCTGCGCCAGATGGACGCCGAGTTCCCTTGCTTTGTTGTAGCAGCTTTTTTGATTGCCACCATAGCCTTTGTTTTTTTGATGCTGCACAATATGTTTGATATTGAGCTTTGCTGCCA
>CAYRRL010000309.1:0-4415 GCA_964426665.1 uncultured Ferruginibacter sp.
CTTTATTCCCTTCTGATAAAAATTTCAAAAGGTTTTTTTGGTTACCAGTTACTCTACAGGGCAACAAAAAAGTGAATACTGGCCCTGAATGAAAATCCTGACATTAGTATGGTCTGTTGGGCCAGGCGGCACTGAGAGGGCAGCGGTTAACTTTGCTGCCGGCTATAAAATATATGGCTGCGACAGCAGGGTGCTGGTGCTGGGCGAAGGGGATGAAAGGCAAAAAGAGCTGGAAAACGCTGGCGTGGATGTTTGTTTTTTGCTGAAAGAAAAAAGAAGCGAAACAGAAATTATTGACGAAATAAAAAACTGGGCGCCTGATATTATCCATATCCACAACCTGTCGCCTGCATTGTATCAATACCTCAGCCAGCTTAAATCAGAAAGCACAAAAGTGGTTGAAACAAATGTGTTCTCCAGGCCTGTGTATGATGATGGGTACAAAACGGTGAACCTTTCGTTGCAGCTTACATCATGGGGCTATTGGCGTTACACAAGGCTGATGAAGCCAGCGGCATGGAAGCCTTTTGCAGCAGTTGCCCCCAATATTATTGATACAAATAAATTTGCTTCCCCTGATAAAGAGGCTATTTTATCATTTAGAAAGCAACATGGCATCCCTGAGGGAGCGTTTGTGGCAGGCAGGATAGGGCAGGCGCACCCTTCCAAATGGCATGAAGGCATTATTGATATTATCAATGCCACTATAAAGCCTGATAATGGCATTTATTATTTGTTTGTGGGGCTGCCCAAAAATTTACAGGGAATAATCAATGGACAAAGCAATTTTTTCAAATCAAGGGTAAAACTTATTGAAAAAATTGAAGGCGATGGCAAGCTTTCAATATGCTACCATAGTATGGATTGTTTTGTTCATTGGTCTAAAATTGGGGAGAGCTTTGGTTATGTGCTTGCAGAAGCAATGCATTGCGGCGTGCCTGTAATCACAATGCTGGAGCCTTTTAAAGACAATGGGAATTTTGAAGTGGTTGGGCAGGAAAAAGGGGGTATCTGTGTAACCGGTAAAAATGATTTTATAAAAACAGTTTTTGATTTTTATAACCACCCTTCAGTAATTGCAGGGCTTAAAAATAATTTAGCCAATGGCTGGGTGGAAAAAAGATTTTCGTTTGGCGCAGTAATGCCCGGTTTGGTAAAAATGTATGGTACAATGTTGAGCGGTGGCAAACCAGATGATAAATACAGCAAAATTGAAGTGGATAATTTCTTTTCTTTTTATAAAAAAAAGAAGCCGCTTAAAGCAAGGCTGTTGAAGATTGCAAGTACTTCATTTTTTTACAGGCTTATTAAAGCTGTTAAATAACCCATGCGCCTTGCCATTGTTACCACACACCCTATACAATACAATGCGCCATTGTTTGTATTGCTGGCCAAAGAGCCGCTGCTGCAGGTAAAAGTTTTTTATACATGGCCGCAGGCAGTACAGCAAAAAAAATTCGACCCGGGGTTTGGAAAAGTAATTGAGTGGGACATCCCATTGCTTGAAGGCTATGAATACAGCTTTGTGGAAAATACATCGCCAGCTCCCGGCTCCCACCATTTTAAAGGCATTATTAACCCAAAGCTTAACACCGAAATAGAAAAGTGGGATGCGGATGCTGTGCTTGTATACGGATGGGCATTCAGCAGCCACCTTAAATGCCTGCGCTATTTCCATGGAAGAAAACTTGTTTTGTTCAGGGGCGACTCCACTTTATTGGATGAAACACCCGGCATCAAAACTTTTTTGCGCCGCATTTTTTTGAAATGGGTGTACAGGCATATTGATTATGCATTGTATGTGGGCGAAAATAACCGCCAATATTTTTTAAAGCATGGGCTGGCACAAAAACAATTGCTGTATGCGCCCCATGCAATAGATAACAAAAGGTTTTCGGATGCAGGAAGGGGTTATGCAAATGAAGGCCTTGCTATCAGGAAAAAACTTGGGGTGGCAGAGGGCGATGTATTGCTGTTGTTTGCGGGCAAGTTTGAAAAAAAGAAGAACCCGTTTTTTATCATCAACCTGATGAAGAAAATAAAAGACAAGAGGCTGAAAGCATTGTTTGCCGGCAATGGCGAATTGGAGCAGCAACTGAAAGATGAAGCCAGGGGCGACGAAAGGGTTTTGTTTATGGGTTTTCAAAACCAGCAACAAATGCCTGCGGTTTACCGTGCAGCCGACCTTTTTATTTTGCCGTCAAAAGGCCCGGGGGAAACATGGGGGCTGGCCATTAATGAAGCAATGGCATGCGGCATAGCGGTGGCTGCCAGCAATAAGGCTGGCGGGGCGGTTGATTTGATTGATAACAATGTAAACGGCCTTGTATTTGATGCTGCAGGTTATGCTGATGTAGAAATGTTTCTTGAAAAAGCATTGCAAAACAAAAATATTTTGCAGGCCATGGGCAGGCAATCATCTGAAAAGGTTGCCCGGTTTAGCTTTGAGAATATAGCAAAGCCCATTGCAATGCTGGCTGAAAACTATAAAAAGAAATAACTGTTTCAATATGGCGGCGGCTATTTCTATTATCCTTCCTGTGTACAATGGGATGCCTTATTTAAAACATGCGGTACAATCTGTATTAAAGCAGGAGTTTGAAGATTTTGAATTTATCATTCTTGATGATTGCTCAACTGACGGAAGCTGGGAGTACCTGCAGGCGGTTGCTGACAGCCGCATCAAACTGATGCGTAATGAAAAAAACCTTGGGCTTTTTCCTAACCTTAATTTTCTTATCAGGCAATCATCTGCCCCATTAATAAAGCTATGGTCGCAGGATGATGTGATGTACCCGGGTTGCATAAACAGTATTATCAAATTCCATGGGCAACACCCGCAAATTGGGTTTAGTTATACCGGAAGGGATTTTATAGATGAAGCAGGCACTGTTACGCATGTGCACAGCAACGATGCCACGCCTGAAATTGTTTCAAAAGAACTTCATGCAGCTATTGCCTGTTTTACCGGCTCAATAGCCGGCAATATTGCTAACGTAACCATCAGCAGGCAGGCACTGGATGAATGTGGCCTGTTCAATGAGCAAATGAAAATAAGCGGCGACTTTGAAATGTGGGTAAGGCTTTCATTAAAATTCCCAATTGGGTTTATCAGCAGCAACCTTATACAGTTGCGCAACCATACAGGCCAATTGAGCAGGCAGGAGCAATATTATATTTACCACATGCAGGAAGACCTGGAAGCATACAAAATTTTATTTGGCGGGCTAACGCCGTTGCAGCAAGCAAAAGGCAGGAAGCTTTTGTGCCTGCATAAGCTCATGTTTTATTATACCCTAATGATAAAAGCTTTTTTAAAAGGGCATATTAAAACGGGTATAGGCTTTATGAAACCGCTCCACCGTTTTGCCAATATATTTTTGCTTACCGGCTTATACATAAAAACAAAAATTTCAGGAAGGGCAAAATTTGCCATGGAACCCCTGTAGAATAATGCCTTTTATAATTCTTTTTATTGGTATTTGTGTATTGCTGAGCAACCAGCCGGTTTTAATGACAGTGGCATTGATGAGCTATGTAATCATTGGCAGGCTTTTTTGGCGGGAAGGCGAACCTAAAGTCCTTTTCTTTGGCATTACTCTTTTTTGGCTTTCCATTTCCATCAAGCTTTTTTATGCTATTTACAATGGCGTGCCTTACGAAAGTTTGTCGAATGCTGCCAATATTGTTGACACAACCTATTCAGCCCTAATTGCATTTGTAGTTTATGGCACGGGGCTTTATATTACCACCCAAAAAGCAAGGCGCAATGCTGTGCTTAGTTTTAAAAACGATTATGGGTACAGTTCCCGCCGGCTGCTGTATGTATATGGCGGAAGCATATTGGCTATGTCTGTTGTAAAGGGTTCTTTTGGCTTGATAAAGGGGCTTGACCAGATTGTGTTTTCGCTTATTGACCTTAAGCTCGGTTTTATTTTTGTTGCCCTGTATGCAGTGTATGTAAGGAGGGACAGCCTTCCATTTGCCATTGCCCTGGTTTCAGTTGAAATAACCCTCAGCTTTTTTAGCTTTTTCTCCGGCTTTAAAGACATACTTTTTGCAATGCTGATTGTGCTGATGGCACCTAAAATTAAGCTGGGCTTTAAAAGCATTGTGTCATACAGCATTGTAGCATTTGCTGCTTTGTACCTGTTGTTTTCCTGGCAATTTATTAAGGGCGAATACAGGGCTTTTCTTAATAAAGGCACCAATTCCCAGTCAGTGGAAGTATCGCAGGGCGAGGCATTGGATAAATTGCAGGAATTGGCAATGGCTGACAAGAAGGAAGAAGAAAAAGAAAAAATAGTATATACAAGCATAGACAGGTTGTCGTACATAGAATTTTATTCTGAGTCAAGGATGAAAGTGCCCGCTTTTATGCCGTATGAAAATGGGAAAATATGGGCTGGCAACCT
>CAYRRL010000310.1:0-4404 GCA_964426665.1 uncultured Ferruginibacter sp.
GCGTAATGCCAAGTTTGCCTTTAGATATTTCATAGCTCAATTTTGATGGCAAAGCATTTGTCCTTTTAACTGCATCAATTTTTTGCTGGTGCTTTAATTCCTGTGCATAATAATCAGGCGTAACCAAATCAATATTTTGTGAAGATGATTTGATAACCATTGCTGCAATGCCTGCTGCAAATGCCAGGTACACTATCATTATTTTATATCCCCAACTCATGTTGTTTACGGTTTTCTGTTTACTGCTTTGATGTTTTTATTGTTTAAGATGGCACTGCTGCCCTTAACCTTAAACAATACGCCTTCAATCATTTATTCATACACTTCGGGCCCAATAAATTTTGCTTCAATTGTTTTTAATTTCTTGCCGTTTTCATATAGGCCAATATGGATCACCTTCTTCCAGCTTTTTACATCCTGCCTTTTTAGTTTTACAAAGAACTGCAGGTTGGCATAATCTTCTTTTTTTACAAACATTTTCCCGCTTCCAACATTTGTAATTTCACCCTGTGTGTCTTCCAGCCTTAACTCAAAGGGGATGTCTTTATGCGTTTTGTTTGCCAGTTTTAAATTATAGAGGTTAGCTATTCTTCCATCCGGCAGCGATGTGTAGGTCATGCCCGATGTACGCATAAGCCTTGCATCCAAATCTGTACGGGTAACAAGCAAAGTAACAAGGAAGCCGATTAGCAACAACAGCACAACAGAATATGCTTTAATGCGCCATGTAAATTTTAACTGTACGCCATCATTAATGCTTTTTTCAGAAGCATACCGGATAAGCCCTGCCGGTTTGTTGACGCTTGCCATAATCGAATCGCAGGCATCAATACAAGCTGTGCAGTTTACACATTCCAATTGTGTGCCGTTGCGGATGTCGATGCCGGTAGGGCATACCCTTACACAGGCAGCGCAATCAATGCAATCGCCTTTGGCCGGGAACATTGCTGCAAGCTTTTCCTCTATGTTTTTGCAGGCGCCATCATTTTTGCAATCAACACATTTGCAGTCGTGCTCTTCTTCCTTATCATGCTTTGAGTATTTGCCCCTTGGTTCGCCACGCTTGTGGTCATAAGCAACCACAATGGAATTTTTATCAAGCAATACGCCCTGCAGCCTGCCATATGGGCAAACAACAATGCAGGCCTGCTCCCTGAACCACCAATAAACAAAAAAGAAAACAGCGGTGAAACCCAATAATGAAATTAATGTAGGGATATGCTGCGCCGGGGCAGAGATATAGGCCAGCAATTTATCCATGCTGATAATATAGGCAAGGAAAAAGTTGGCAATAATGAACGACAGCAAAAAGAAAGCAATGAACTTAATTGAACGCTTCATTAATTTAGTGCTGTTCCATGGCATTGCCCTTAGTTGCTTTTGCTGCGCTGCATCGCCATCAATCCAGTATTCAATTTTACGGAAAACCATTTCCATAAAAATGGTTTGGGGGCAGGCCCAGCCGCAGAACACCCTGCCAAACACTACAGTGAACAATACTATAAAAACCATGAAGGTTAACATGCCAATACCGAAAATGAAAAAGTCCTGCGGCCAGAAGATAAGCCCGAAGATGATGAACTTGCGCTCAAGGATATTGAACATCAGCAAGGGCTCGCCATTTACTTTTAAAAATGGCAGTGTAAAAAATACAATCAAATAAAAAATGCTGAACCTTGTGCGCAGGTTATACAAGCGGCCCATTGGTTTTTTGGGGTGTATATAATTCCTGCTGCCATCTTTAGTAATGGTAGCTACGGAATCACGAAAGGCTTCCTGCTTTTTATTTGCTGGGTTATTTTGTATGGTGCTGCTTTCTTTTGTCATTTGTTTTGTTCATTTCTGCACCGCTGCACAAGTGTGCGGCGCAACGATGGCCATTTAAAAATCAAATGCCGGGACAAAAATTACTTTGCATTTTTTGAAACTGCAGTTGTATCTGCATTTGTTTTTATAGCAGAGTCTGCTGCTGCGCCTTCTGTAAACAAATCGCCTTGTGGCCCTTTAGCATTTGCCGGGTTGGTGCCATGCAATGTTTTTATAAAGCTGGCAATATTGCTCATTTGCTTTGGCGTAAATTCTTTTGCCCACGATTGCATGCCTTTGTCCTGGTAACCGGTTTTTATGCTGTGGTAAATATCATTGAGCGAACCTTTGTGAATCCAGTAATCATCTGTAAGGTTGGGGCCTGCGCCGCCTTCGCCAGCTTTGCCATGGCATGCCCAGCACTTGGCTGTAAACAAATCTTTGCCTTCTGCAAGGCCTGAGGCATCTGCCATTGGCACGTTGTTTTCATCAATTTTATCCTTGTTGTTGGCTTCGTATATTTCTTTTTCAATCCTTGCTTTGTTCATCTCTGCTTCATATTCTTGTGTCGGGTTTTTGCCTTCGCCAAACGCATGGAAATAACCGATGTAAAAAAATGCCACTGCTATGGTGATATAAAAACCATATTTCCACCATGGCGGCAGGGCGTTGTCAAGCTCATGTATGCCGTCATAGTCATGGTCAAGCATGGCATCGGCTTCTTTCTCCACAGGTATAGCTTTGGTAAAAAACTTTTTGTCCATTAAGTTCCACCATGCTGAAAATTTCGATTTCTTCACGGCTGCTTTCTCCGGCGCTAAATCACGGTAAACGCTTTTGATATTGAAAGCAAGAAACATGATGGCGGTTATTTCAATCACAATCACGCCAACAAAAGCGTAAAAATTATTTGCAGTCAGCCCGCCATAGTTAGGCTCAGTTTTTATAGCAGCAGCAACATCCTGTGCCATGCTGTTTTGTGCAACAAACGAAAGGGCAGTTACTAAAACAGCTGCTATTGTTTTTGCAGCGCTCTTTTGTTTATCAAGCGCCAGCTTGCTGATGCCAATAAGCGCCTGGCCCATTCCCCATATGATAAATGCCAGCACTATGGCAACTACTGTCAGTAATATAGCCAGCAGGTTGCTGCCTTCTGTTTTTGCAGCGGCTTGCGCAGCTTCCTGCGCTGTGGCAAACAAGGCAGCAGGCAGTAACGCTGCAAGCAGCATAATTTTTTTCCGTATGGATGCTATGTTCTTCATACAATTTATTTACAAGGTTGAGTTAGCTGTTTCTTCTGTTTCTAATGGCAGGTTCGACAAACGCTCTACATTTTCTTTCCGCATCTTTTTTACCAATACAAGCAATACTGTAAAGAATAAAAAGAAGATGAGCAGTGAGATAATTGGGTACACCTGTGCGTTGTCTATCTTTTCTGCGTATTGTTTTATAAACTTGAACATGTGTTATTGTTTTGCGTTTTCTGATTTTGAAATATCCGCGCCGAGTTTTTGCATATAAGCAATCAATGCAATTACTTCCCTGTTGGGCGCTATTTTAATACTGTCGGCTTTCAGGTTGTTGGCAATGCCCTGTGCCTGTTCCATCAAGTCTTTATTGGCACGCCCTGCATAATCTTTTGGGTAAGGCACGCCGAGAGTGAGCATGGCATTTATTTTTGCCGCTGTGGTGGAAGTGTCTAATGTATTTTCAAGCAATGATGGGTATGCAGGCATTACAGACCCTTCGCTCATAGATGATGGTTCCCTGAAATGGCGGAAATGCCAGCCATCGCTTTTCTTTAAGTTGCCAGCGCCTTCCCTTCCTAAGTCAGGGCCGGTGCGCTTGCTGCCCCATTGAAACGGATGGTCATACACAAACTCGCCTGCTTTGGAATATTCGCCATAGCGTTCCGTTTCACTGCGGAAGGGGCGTACCATTTGCGAATGGCATACATAACAGCCTTCCCTTACATAAATATCACGGCCCTGCAATTCAAGCGGCGTATAAGGCTGTACAGCGGCAATGGTGGGCACATTCGATTTGATGAGGAATGTTGGTATTAATTCTATTGCACCGCCAATAATTACCACCACCAAACTTAGTATCATCATTTGCACCGGTTTTCTTTCAATCCACCTGTGCCAATGCTCGCCTGCATGCTTCACATATTCTTTTTGCAATGGCGCTGCTTCAGCTGCTTCGTCGGCCACCAGTTTGCCCGCCTTCACTGTTTTGTAAATATTATAGAACATGATGAACACGCCGGCCAAATACAATGTGCCGCCAAGAGAACGCATGGCATAGAACGGGCGCATGTAGGTTACTGTTTCAAGGAATGGGTATTTTATCTGGCCTGCTTCTGTAAACTGTTTCCACATAAGGCTTTGCTGTATGCCTGCCCAATACATAGGTATGGCATAAAATAAAATACCAAGGGTGCCGAGCCAAAAATGCTGGTTGGCTAGTTTTTTTGAATAGAGCGGCGTGTTGAAAATCCTTGGTATCATCCAGTAAAGGATACCGAAAGTCAACATGCCATTCCAGCCCAAAGCGCCTACATGCACATGCGCTACAATCCAATCAGTAAAGTGGGCA
>CAYRRL010000311.1:0-4395 GCA_964426665.1 uncultured Ferruginibacter sp.
TGAATGCTTACAACATCACTATCAACGATGTGTTTGCAGCTATGGAAGCTAACAACCAAAACACGGGCGGCGCTTACATTGAAAAAGGCCCTGCTGTTTTATACATCCGCAGCGAAGGGTTAATTGGCGGTGTGCAGGATATTGAAAATATTTCCATTACCAATAAAAACAACAGTACGCCCCTTTTTATAAGAGATGTGGCCGAGGTAAAAACAGGCTATGCCACAAGGTATGGCGCTATGTGCTACAATGATGAAGGCGAAGTATCAGGCGCTGTAGTGATGATGCTAAAAGGTGCCAACAGCGGCGAAGTAATCAAAAATATTAAAGAACGCATTGCATTAATTCAAAAGAACCTGCCCGAAGGAGTGGAGATAGAACCTTTTCTTGACCGGACTAAAATGGTAAACAATGCCATTGGCACTGTTGAGCAAAACCTTGCAGAAGGTGCTTTGATTGTAGTGTTTGTGTTGGTGATTTTTTTAGGCAACTTAAGGGCAGGCTTTTTGGTGGCATCCGTTATCCCATTGTCTATGCTTTTTGCCATTTGCATGATGAACGCCTTTGGTGTAAGTGGAAATCTAATGAGCCTTGGCGCTCTCGATTTTGGATTGATTGTGGATGGCGCTGTTATTATTGTAGAAGCTGTAATGCACCAGCTTTCTCACAATAGCAAATACAAAAACCAATTAAGGCTCAATACAGAGCAGATGGATGAAACAGTTACAAAATCTGCCAGCAGGATGATGAACAGTGCAGTGTTTGGGCAAATCATAATCCTGATTGTTTATCTCCCCATTTTTACGTTGCAGGGCATAGAGGGTAAAATGTTTAAGCCCATGGCACAAACAGTTGCATTTGCATTGCTTGGCGCATTTATCCTTTCGCTTACTTATATACCAATGATGACCGCTTTTTTTCTGAGCAAAAAAGTAAAGCACAAAAAAAATATTGCTGATACAATGATGCAGTGGGCAGAAAAAATTTACAGGAATGCGTTGATAAGAATCATCAGGTTTCCTAAAA
The DNA here is from genome assembly GCA_964426665.1 of uncultured Ferruginibacter sp. Lineage (GTDB taxonomy): Bacteria > Bacteroidota > Bacteroidia > Chitinophagales > Chitinophagaceae > Ferruginibacter. The sequence continues at coordinate 1,027 of CAYRRL010000311.1, forward strand.
CAGTTTTAACTTTTGTACTTGTATTGTTTGCCGCTGCTGTGGTTGTGTTGTCGTCATTGGGCGGAGAGTTTATCCCGGAACTGGAAGAAGGTGATTTTGCAGTAGATACAAGGGTGCTTACCGGCAGTAATCTTAACACAACAATTGAAAGCACAAAAAAAGCGGCACATATTTTAAAAACACAATTTCCTGAAGTGATAAAAGTGGTGACAAAAATTGGCAGCGGTGAAGTACCTACCGACCCGATGCCGATGGAAGCCAGTGATATGATGGTGATATTAAAGGATAAAAAAGAATGGGTGTCTGCCAAATCATTTAATGAGCTGTCTGAAAAAATGAGTGAAGCATTAAGCGATGTACCAGGTATTACTGCTGGGTTTCAATTCCCTGTACAAATGCGTTTTAATGAATTGATGACGGGGGCAAGACAAGATGTGGTATGCAAAATTTTTGGCGAAGACCTTGATACGCTTGCTTCTAATGCAGCAGCGCTTGCAAAAATTATCAGCACAGTTAAAGGAGCAGAAAATGTATATGTGGAACCAGTTACAGGATTGCCGCAGGTGGTGGTGCAATACAACCGCCCCATCATTGCACAATATCATTTGTCTGTAGGGGATATTAATAAAGTATTGAACACTGCATTTGCAGGGCAATCAACAGGAATGGTTTTCGAAGGAGAAAAACGTTTTGACTTGGTAGTAAGGCTGGCAGCAAATGAAAGAAAAAATATAGAAGATATACAAAACCTGCTGGTGCCAACACCAATGGGCACACCAATTCCTTTATCGCATTTGGCTGATGTACAAATAAAAAACGGGCCCAACCAAATTCAGAGAGAAGATGCCAAACGCAGAATTGTAGTGGGATTTAATGTGCGCAACAGGGATGTACAAAGCATAGTAACAGAACTACAGCAAAAAGTGGATGCACAAATAAAATTTTCTCCTGGCTATTACATTACTTATGGTGGAGCATTTGAAAACTTGAATGAAGCGAAAAAAAGATTGTCAGTTGCTGTGCCTGTATCACTCGTGTTGATTTTTGTTTTGTTGTTTTTTACATTCAAATCTGTAAAACAAAGTTTTCTTATTTATTCTGCCATTCCATTATCGGCTATAGGCGGCATTTTCTTTTTAGCACTTCGGGGTATGCCATTCAGCATCAGCGCCGGTGTAGGCTTTATTGCACTGTTTGGCGTCGCAGTACTTAATGGAATTGTATTAATAGCAGAGTTTAACCGGTTAAAAAATCAGGGTATGAAAAACGTATCACTTATTGTAACAAGGGGAACCACACTGAGGCTACGGCCGGTATTGATGACCGCATTTGTTGCGTCACTTGGTTTTTTACCAATGGCTTTAAGTAATGGCGCAGGCGCAGAAGTGCAGCGCCCATTGGCAACGGTGGTAATTGGCGGTTTGCTGGTGGCAACATTGCTTACTTTGTTTGTGTTGCCTGTTTTGTATCTGCTGTTTGAAAAAGGCACCAGCCAAAAAAATACAAACAAAAAAATAATTACACTGTTTGCTATTGGTTTGTTTTTTAACAACGGCATAATGGCACAGGACAGTATCAGTTTAGATAAAGCAATTCAACTGGCTGCTCAAAACAACGCCGCTGTAAAAAATGAAAACGCAAAAGCGGCGTATGCTAAAATACTTGCTTCATCTGCTACTGATATTCAAAAAACAAATGTGAGTGCAGAGTATGGCCAAATAAACAGTGCTTACAACGACAGCCGCTTTAGTATTTCACAAACCATTGCCTTCCCAACAATGTATAAAAAGCACAAACAATTGCTGAATGATGAATGGAAAGCAACTGTGCTGGCAGTATCATTAAAAGAGTTTGAAATAAAGAAAGCTGTAACACAATCATTCTATCATTGCCTTTATCTTAAAGAAAAAGAAAAATTGTTGCTAAGAGCAGATACGCTCTATAATAATTTTTACCAAAAAGCAAACCTGCGGCTGCAAAAAGGGGAAAGCAACATTCTTGAAAAAACAACGGCAGAAGTACAAAGGGCAAATATTTCAATCCAGTTAAAGCAGGTGCAGCAGGAAATAAAAATAGCATTGATTGAATTACAGTTGTTGATGAATACTGAAAAAGAATTTATGCCGGTTTCTTCACGATGGCAAATAGCAAATCTTTCAATAGCAGACAGCAGCATTGTAAACAATCCTTCGCTTGCATTGCTGCAGCAACAAAAGCAAACAGCCATATCTCAAACAGCGTATGAAAAATCAAAGCTGTCGCCAGACTTATTGCTGGCTTACAACAACAACAGTTTTACCGGCACCGGCGCCGATAATAAAGTGTACAGCAGCAGCCGTCGTTTCAACTCGGTGCAGGTAGCCGTTGGCATCCCCATTTTTGCCAGTGGGCAAAAAGCAAAAGTAAAAGCATCAAAACTGGCAGAAACAATTGCAGAAAATCAATACCAGTTGCATACACAGGCATTGCAGGCACAACAAAAAAAATTGTTTGCCATCTATGAAAGCAATGCTGAGGCGGTAAAGTATTTTGAAACGACCGGTTTAAAAAACGCTGATATTATTTTACAAACAGCAGGCAGGCAATTCAGCAATGGCGAAATCAACTATCTCGATTTTGTGATGCTTGCCAACCAGTCAATTACTATACAAAATAATTATACTGATGCGGTTCGTTCACTCAACGAAAGCATTATTGAAATGAATTACATCACGTCAAAATAATTTATAATGAAGAATATTTTAATCATATCAACTATACTGCTGGCGGCAGCTTGCAAAAGCAACACGGCAGAACAGAAAAAGAATACAACAGAATCATCAACCGACAATATCACATTGACAGAAGCCCAATTAAAAAATACCGGTATTCAAACAACAACAATCTTACAAAAAGAAATGGCGGTAGTATTAAAAGTGAATGGGAAAATAGATGTGCCGCCACAAAACCTGGTTTCAGTAAGTGTGCCGTTGGGTGGTTATTTACGCAGCACTAAATTATTGCCGGGCATGCATGTGAGCAAAGGGGAAGTGATTGCAACCATGGAAGACCAGCAATATGTGCAACTGCAGCAGGATTATTTACTGGCAAAATCGAAATTGCATTTTGCCGAGCTGGAGTATAACAGGCAAAAGGCACTCAACGAAGGGCAAGCCAGCAGCGATAAAGTAACGCAACAGGCGCAGGCAGAAGTAGCTTTATTAAAAATCACAATGAATGCCCTGGCAGAAAAGCTGAAGCTGATAAACATTAACCCAAACAATTTAACTGTGGCAGGCATTTCAAAAAGCATCAGCATTTACAGCGGCATCAATGGCTTTGTAAGCAAAGTGAATGTAAACATTGGTAAATATGTAAATCCTGCTGATG
>CAYRRL010000312.1:0-1259 GCA_964426665.1 uncultured Ferruginibacter sp.
GTTTATAAGAAAAGAGTTCCAGCAGGCAAGATTGGTTATATATGCTATACTGCCGATGGCCCTGCTCGAAATTATTGATCACTTTGCCAGCACCTTTTATCCGTCATTTTATTCACGGTGGGAGAGTTATTTTGATATAGCCAGTATTTGCACTTTAGTATGGCTTATTACAACACTTATTATAAGCAACCGGCAACACAAAGCATTGATGAAGGAAAGAGAAAGGACTCTTCAAATTGAGAAAGAAGCAAAGCTTGTAGAACAAATGAAAGCAGCATTGGAAGTGCAGGTAGCTGAAAGGACCAAAGAACTGGTGGGCCAAAAACAGGAGCTGCAAAAAGCGCTGGAAGACCTGAAAGCAGCACAACTGCAACTGGTGCAAAACGAAAAAATGGCCAGCCTTGGCGAACTTACCGCAGGCATAGCACATGAAATACAAAACCCATTGAACTTTGTAAACAACTTTAGCGAAGTAAATAAAGAATTGCTGGCAGAAATGAAAGAAGCAATTGAAAAAGGGGATTACGAAGAAGCAAAAGCACTGGCAACAGATATATCCGGCAACCAGGATAAAATCAACTTCCACGGAAAGCGTGCAGACGGCATTGTAAAAGGCATGCTGCAGCACAGCCGTGCCAGCACGGGGCAAAAAGAATTAACTGACATAAATGCCCTTGCTGATGAATACCTGAGGCTTGCATACCACGGGCTGCGTGCTAAAGACAAAACCTTTAATGCAAAGTTTGAAACAGATTTAGACAACAGCATCGGCAAAATAAATATTGTGCCGCAGGATATCGGGAGGGTAATATTGAATTTAATCAACAATGCTTTTTATGCTGTTTCTGAAAGAAAGGCAGCATTGGCCAACAGCGGGCAGCCTTATGAACCAACGGTAAAAGTTATTACAAAAAAAATGGAAGGGAAAGTAAAAGTTACAGTTGAAGACAATGGCGGGGGCATTCCCCAACACATTGTCGACAAAATATTCCAGCCTTTTTTTACCACTAAGCCCACGGGAAAAGGCACAGGGCTCGGCTTGTCATTAAGCTACGACATTGTGAAAGCACATGGCGGCGAGCTGGCAGTGTCAACAATAGCGGGTAGTGAAACTGCATTTGATATTATATTGCCTTTGTAAAAGGCCTTATTTTAGTAATACAAAACAAGCCATTTAAAAAATGCCAATAATGGCAAACTCCTGTTCAAGCGGCAAAGAGTTTTCGGCAATAGCCTGCAAAAAAGATTTGCCCTCCTTT
>CAYRRL010000312.1:1269-4380 GCA_964426665.1 uncultured Ferruginibacter sp.
TACAGCATAAAATTTTCAACTCTTTCCTGTAAATTATTATTGGGGAACAACCGTTGTTTTAGTTTATGCAACTGCCTATGCTGTGCCTCAAATTTTTTCTTTTCTGCTTTCAATATTTTCTTTTCAAGGGCTTCTATTTTTCCAAGCGCTTTTTTATGCAACGCTTCGGTATGCGGCTGCAGGGTGGCATCAACATTGCCTGCAACTGATTTTAACTGATTGTACAACTCAGCCAGCAATTGCTTCTGTTTTTCCAGGCCCAATTGGTTGCTGCTTTCTTTTTTTACTATTGCATTCATCACATCTGCTTCAGTTTTAAACAAATCTTCTGTTGAAAGATTTAATTTACCCTGCAATTGATTGCCTCTTTCATCAACTAACAAAAATGAATTGCGTACCACCAGCATTGGGTAAGGCACGCCTGCAGTTTCAAAAACTTTTTTCAACTCAAGCCAATAAGCTATCTCCCCTCCCCCGCCAATAAAAGCAATGTTTGGCAATATCGTTTCCTGAAATACAGGGCGCAGGATAACATTAGGGCTAAACCGTTCTGGATATTGGTATAGTTCTTCAAGAATTTCTTTCTGCGAAAACTTTAAATCAGTATTTACTATTACCCATTCGCCATTTACAAATTCTATCCTCTCCCTCATATCATCTTTTAAATAAAATAAATTCAACTGCCGCCCTGCTGCCTGCACTTTATATTTTGATGGGAAAGCACTTACTGTTGCAGCTACTTCCTTATGGGAAAACTGATGCAGTAATTCTTTTTCAATAACAGGGGCAAATGCTTTTTTCAACAGCCTGTTATCAGGCAACAATACCAGCAAGCCATAGCCAGCAAACAATTCGTTCACTAATTTAAAAGTGGCTTGCTCAATAGTTGAGCCTGGAACATAACAACGTTTCATTAACTCCACCACTTCGTTTCCATGTTCATGCACCAGCAATTGCCCGCTGAAGGCATCAATCAATTGCAACAGAGCTTTGTCGACTTTCATCCTGCCCACAGCCCCTTTCTGGTTTGTTTTCCATTCATATTTTACTCCATCTATATAAAAATGGTTCAACTCTTCAAGGTCGGCATCTTCGCTGCCCATGTAATAAACCGGTACAAACAATGCATCCTTTATTTCTGCTGATAATACCTCAGCTAATTTTATTGCATGAATAATTTTATAGATAAAGTACAATGGCCCGGTAAAGATATTTGGCTGGTGTGCAGTGCAAACGGTAAAAGTATTTTCGTTGCTTAATGCTTCTATATTTTGTTGCTGCCTGCCAGCCAGCTGAGTGTTGCTGTACTGTTGCCGCAAAGCATCCGTAAGCAATTTTCTGCCTGTCGCAAATTGTTTGCGTTTGCTTATAGCAGCTTTAGCGCCGCTAATATTTGCTGGCCAATCATAAAAAGGCTGCAAAACTTTATCGCCACCGATATAATCTGAAACAATAGTTGAAAAATAGCCTGTGCTGCTGTAAGGAAGGTAAGTACAATCAGTTTGCATTGTGCTGCTTTTGAAAAAACAAACTTACAGGAATTGGCAGAACCAAGGCCTTTTCTTTATGTTGAATGGTTAATCTTTCCCGATTTGGAAAGTCAATTAAAATCGTTGTCATTAAAATCTTCATCAGAAAATGGCTGCGGGCCAATATTGAGCATGCTGCCCATCAAATCCTTAAACTCAATTTTTCCGTCCAGCACTTTCTTGCTTATAAGCGAATGCGCTGCCAGCCCATGCAAAACAAACTCCATCAATAATGCTGCTTCTTTTTCACTTGCATTTTTAAAATACTTTTTTACCAGTGCATGAAGCCCATCCACCTTATACAACAGTTGGGTTTTATCCGCATCTTTTGTTTCAAAAAAAGTATTCAGTTGGTTGCCACTATCAAACCATCTAGTTATGGCTTTATAAGGATTGTCTTCTGCTTCTTTGCCTTTTCTCTTTTTAAATGTGTCAGGGTTAGGGAAGTATTCACTAAATAAACTTCGTATTGACTTTTCCAATAAATTAAACGCCACCTGGTATGGGCCTTCCTGTTCACCTTCATATACCAATTCAATTTTTCCTGTGATAGAAGGGATAATGCCAAATAAATCGCTTACCCACACATGCGTTTTTGTTTCGTTGTTGATGATGGCTCTTCTTTCTGCGGCGCTCACTGCATTTTCGTAAGCAGCAATAGTGAGCCTGGCACTTACGCCACTTTTCTTGTCAACAAATTCGCTGCCCCTGGCTTCAAAAGCCACTTGCTCAATAAGGCGCTTTATTAAATCGTTTACGCTTACTTTTTCCAGTTGTGCTTCGTAAATATCAGCTTCCTGCTCTGTTATTGCCAGCGAAGTTTCTATTGATTTTGGGTAGTGTGTAAGTATCTGGCTTTCAATCCTGTCTTTCAGCGGTGTTACTATGCTGCCACGGTTGGTGTAGTCTTCAGGATTGGCAGTAAACACAAACATAACGTCGAGGGGGAGCCTTAATTTAAAGCCACGTATCTGCAAATCGCCTTCCTCCAGAATATTAAACAGCGACACCTGTATCCTCGCCTGCAAATCAGGCAATTCATTAATCACAAATATGCACCTATTGCTGCGTGGGATAATGCCATAATGCAAAACCCGTTCATCTGCAAAACTCAATTTTAAATTGGCCGCTTTTATCGGGTCAATATCGCCAATCAAATCAGCCACGCTTACATCTGGTGTTGCCAGTTTTTCCCCATAACGCTGGCTTCTGTGCAGCCAATCAATAGGCGTATCATCGCCACGTTCCGCAATCATATCAATGGCATACCTTGAAATAGGTTGCAAAGGATCATCGTTAATTTCGCTGCCTTTTATAATGGGAATGTATTCGTCCAGCAAATCAACCATCTGTCTTGCCATCCTTGTTTTTGCCTGCCCACGCAAACCCAAAAACAAAATATTGTGCCTTGATAAAAGCGCCCGTTCTGTATCAGGTATTACAGAATCTTCATAGCCCAATATACCGGGAAAAGCATTTTCCCTTGCTTTAATTTTCTTGATAAGGTTATTACGGATTTCATCTTTGATGCTTTTAGATACATAACCACTCTTTTTTAATTCGCCTAGTTTTTTTAGTTGGT
>CAYRRL010000313.1:0-4374 GCA_964426665.1 uncultured Ferruginibacter sp.
CGCCCCTGAACATAGCTGTATTGGTCGTTTCTTTAAAGAAGTCAATCTCCTTTTTGGTAACATTATTATTGATAGCAGCCAGCTTTAAAAAGTCAGCGCCGAGTTTTTCTTTAAATGTATTTTGCCCAATGGTAAATACCACTTTGCAATTATTGAAAACCGGCTCCTTTTTATATGCTTCTTTAATAAACATTGGTATCAGGCCTGTCATCCAGCCACTGCAATGGATAATGTCTGGTGGCCAGCCAAACTTCTTTACTGTTTCCAATGCGCCTTTGCAAAACACGGCAGTACGCAGCCCATTGTCATCATACCATTTTTCATTTTCGTCGGTAAAAACAGTTTTCCGTTTAAAGAAATCCTCATTGTCTAAAAAATATACCTGCAGCCTTGCATTTGGCAACGAAGCCACCTTTATCATTAATGGGTAATCATCGCCGCCAACGGACACATTTATGCCAGATAAACGCACTACCTCATGCAGCCGGTGCCTCCTTTCGTTTATCACGCCAAACCGTGGCATGATGCACCTCACTTCCATACCAGTATCGTTGGATTTTACTGCCAGTTTATTGATGGTGTCAGAAAACTCAGTAAGTTCTACATAGGGTGACATTTCGTTGGCAATAAATAAAATTCTTTTCTTTGACATCTCTTTTTGGTTATGTGGTAATGCAGGATTTTCTTTGGGTGTGCAAAAGTACGGTAATTTTCCGCAAAATTCAGTATTCATCCGTCTTTCAGCCAAAAAAGCAATGAACAAATGATAATATTCAGGGATAAAAACAGTACCAGCCAATACATTAGCACCCTGCAACAAGCAGGCAAAACTGTTGGTTTTGTGCCAACCATGGGCGCATTGCACGAAGGGCATATTTCGCTCATTGAAGCAGCAAGGCACCAAAGCGATGCAGCTGTTAGCAGCATATTCGTAAACCCAACCCAATTCAACGACCCAAAGGATTTTGAAAAGTACCCTATTACTTTAGAAAAGGACATTGATATGCTGGAAAAAGCAGGCTGCGATGCGCTTTTCCTCCCTTCAGTAAATGAGATGTACCCTGAGGGGCTATCAGGCAATAAGCATTACGAGCTTGGTTATTTGGAAACCGTGCTTGACGGTGCACACCGGCCAGGGCATTTTCAGGGCGTGTGCAGGGTGGTTGAAAAACTATTGGTTATTACACATCCTGATAAATTATTTTTAGGGCAAAAAGATTACCAGCAATGCATGGTGCTGAAAAAGCTGGTTGAAATAATGAAATCCAAAACTGAAATTGTTGTTTGCCCCACGCAAAGAGAACCTGACGGGCTGGCCATGAGCAGCCGCAATATGCGTTTAGGCGAAACAGAAAGAAAAAAGGCCCCGCTCATTTACCAATCCCTACAGTTTATAAAGCAGCATATAAGAGCCGGCGGCATAACCGGGCTAAAAAAACAAGCCTTTGAAAAATTGGCAGCAGAAAACTTTAAAGTTGATTATATAGAAATAGCTGAAGCATCTACCTTATCGTTGATTACAAATTGGGATGGCAAAACGCCGCTCGTAGCATTGGCCGCTGCCTTTAATGGCGAAACAAGGCTTATTGATAATTTGCTGCTGCAATAATTTTATAACCTGCCCGGATACATTTTTGTTTGTACTTTACAGGCCGTATGAAAAGCAGGTTGTTTATAGTGTTGCAATATTTGTTATTCCTTGGGCTGGGTATTTTTTTAGTATGGTGGAGTATCCACAAAATGGATGACAGTAACTGGGAAGAATGCAAACAGGCATTGCAATCTGCCCGCTATATTTTATTTGCCCCTGTTTTTATAATTATCAGCGCAAGCCATATAAGCCGTGCCATGCGCTGGAAAATATTAATGAAGCCATTGGGGTACTCGCCCACCCTGCCAAATACTTTTTTTGCTGTAATGATTGGCTATCTTGCTAACCTCGCCTTCCCCCGCCTTGGCGAAGTATTGAAATGCACGCTGCTGGCACGCTATGAAAAAGTGCCGGCTGACAAATTGGTTGGCACCATTTTAATTGAGAGAATTGTGGATGTAATATGCCTGGCAATTGTATTTGCCATTACCATCATTACACAATTTGGGCTTATTGGGCTATTTGCAAAAGACACTATAAGAGACAATTTTTTAAAAGGCGGGGCAGCAGCAATAGCACTAAAATTTGGGCTGCTCATTATAGTTATTACAGTGTTCTATTTCGTGCTTAAAGCTATTTTCAGAAAGTTTGGCGCCAACCATTTTATAAAAAAAATGAGAAGCATACTTGAAGGCGTAAGAGCTGGCATTGCAAGCATTGGCAAAATGGAGAACAAATGGGGTTTTATCTTCCATAGTATTTTTATATGGTGCTGCTATGTAGGCGGCACTTACCTGGGCTTTTATGCAACAGCCGGCACAGAACAACTTCCATTTTCAGCGGCTTTTCCGGTGCTGGCTTTTGCAAGTATCGGCATGATAATAACACCCGGCGGCATTGGCGCTTACCCATGGTTTGTAAAAGAAGTAATGGTGCGGTATGGCATTGATGAAGGCATTGCCAATGCTAATGGCATACTGCAATGGGTGGCACAATGTGTAATTATTCTGGGCGTAGGGTTTGTATGCATGGCATTGTTGCCATATTTCAACAAAAAAAAGCAAAGAGGGGGGCTTTAATTATATGAGTTTACTGCAACTGCCCCGCAGCCCACAACACAGCCTGCCATGTTTTATAAAACTTTGTTTTCAGCTCCACCAATTTTTGTTGCGCTTCCAATTGTTTGTTCTCCCGGCTGTTTAATAAAAACAAACTGCTCTCCCCTGCCCTGAACCTGATTTCTTCGCCGCGGAAAAGTGTTTGATAATTACGGTATGCTGCTTCGTAAATTTTTACCTGCTGCAGCAAGCCAATCAGTTCGTTGTAATAAGCCCTCGTTTTGTTTTCAATAGATTGTTTCTGCAACGACAAGGCTAAATTGGCTTCCTGTATTTTTAATTTGGCTGCTTTATAGGCGCCACGCCCTTCGCTCAGGCGCAAGGGCAAGCCAATATCCAACCCAAACTTGTTGTTGTTTTCATAAAAGGCTGTTTTGCCAATGCCATTGAACATATTATACCCTTTGTTGAGCAAGTTGGCTTTTACATTAATAGTTGGCAACAGGCTCTGGAATTTTAATTTCTTTTCCACCTGCAGCCAATCTAATTTATAATTGTACATCTTTAGTTTTGGATGAGTAAGCCTTGCGGTGTACAACAATTCATCCAATACAGGCAATGGCAAATCTGTTATTGCCTGAAGGTTCCATTTATCTTCAGGTTGCACATCATTGCTTAACTGGTAAAAGCCGCCATTAGCAAGCCATAAAAAATTAGATACTTCTAACATTGCGTTTTGCAACCCCACTAAACTTTCGCTCTGCAGGTATTGAAAGCTTTGTAATTGCGTTAATGCTTCCACTGTGTCAATAGCTGGCCTGTCGCCCTGCCTGAACGCAATGTTTACCAGGCCAAACCTTGCTTCGTTTACTTTTACTGTATTTGTTATGATTGAGTAAACCTGCCATGCCTTTACCCAGTTCCAATAAGCAGTATAAGCATCGTATAACAAATCGTTAATGGTGTTTTGCCGCTCAGCTTCCGTTTGGCTTTTAAAAATTTGTGCCTGCTGCAGCGTTGCCCTCCTTTTGTCCATCAATAAATTCTTTGCTAACGGCACCGAAAGGCCTAAATAGCTTGAGCGCCCCGTGCTGGCTTCGCTATTTAAAAATTGTCCCCCATTGCTTTCCAGCCCGGCTTTTACTTCTATACCGTACCATGTAGGTATTTTCAATTCTGGGTTGGTATAGCTGTAATAATTTTTGCCGTCAAAAGTTTTTTGGTCGGTATTCAGGTATACCGAAGGGTCAAAACCGCCACGTGCTGCAGTTATATCTGCTTTAGCTTTTTCTATATTGATGCTGGCTTGTTTTATTACCGGGTGGTATTGTTTTACAATATTTATGAAATCCTGGGGCGATAGTATTTTCCGCACAAGGGAATCCTGTGCTGAAGATGACAAAATAATAAAAAAGGAAAATGCCAGTGTAAAAAATTTCATTCGTTTATTTTTCTTCCGCAATTAATCAATCCTTGATTGGCTAACCAAGTGGATGCTTTATGCGCCCTTACTTCTTCTCCTTCGCCACGCCTGTTTTATAATACTCCGGTGGAAAGCCATTGATGTTGCGCCACAATTCATACCACACCGGCACATCTTTCAACAATGCAAAGCCGGAAGCTCCTGTGCCCATTTTTAATTCTGGCGGCCATTTCCTGTCTTTGGGGTCTTCGCTTACCAACACACGGAATTTCCCATTATCGCTTACCGAGTTTTCAATAGCT
>CAYRRL010000314.1:0-4371 GCA_964426665.1 uncultured Ferruginibacter sp.
CGTTATTTACTCAATAGTAGCTGTGCCAGATGCAGTTTCTTACACATGGACAATAAGCGGCGGCGCTAAGTTTGTTGGCTCTGCTACCGGCAATTCAGTGAAGGTTAATTTCAGTACAGCTACCTCGGCAACAGCTGTTATAACTGTAAAAGCTAATAATGCCTGCGGTTCGTCAGCAGCAGCTTCAGCCACCATTGCAGTGTCGGGCACATATGCTGCAAAGGGCACAGGGAATAATTACCAACCGGTAGAGGAATTAACTGCCAAAGCATTGGACTATGTTGTGTACCCTAACCCGGCAAAAGACCAGTTCAACATCAGTTTCAATACAAAGAGCATGGATAAAATTGCTTTTGTAGTGATGGATCTGAAAGGGCGTGTTCTTTATACTTACAATAATACTTACGGTACAGGCCCTCAAATGAGCAAGATTGATGTTTCAAAACTTACCAATGGCCTTTACCTGGTACGCATCCTTAAAAATGGCGAAGAAGAAAAAATAGTTAAAATTGTAGTACAACATTAAGTTTTAAACAGCTGCTACTGCCCGGCTATATTAATTGGCAGTTGGGTTATGTTATGGCCTGTGCTAAAATTTTAGCACAGGCCATATTTTTTTTCACAGCATTAAATATATTTACGCCACTATTTTTAATAGGGTTTAAAACAATAATCATGACAAAAAAATTGCCTTTAGTATTTTCTTTCTTTTTGTTAAGCATAGCTGTTTCAGCACAACAGCCTGTGCCGCCAACGGCTGTTTTTAATTACAAAAAACTGCCTTCAGGCCTTCAGTATGCTTTTATTATTGACAAGCCTACTTCGCCGAAACCGGAAGAAGGCGGGCAGATAAGCCTTGTGATGCAATCGCAGTGCAACAATATGATATTGTACAGCACGGCTATGCAGTTCAAAGGCAAGCCCGGTGTGTATGGCGTTGCAAAGCCTGCTTTTAAAGGCGATTTGATAGAAGCGATTATGTTGATGACACCGGGTGACAGCCTTGTGTGCTTAGTAGATGCAGATGCTTTGTTTAAAAATGCGAAATCGAAAAAGCCTGACTTTGTAAAATCAGGCGACAAAGTGCAATATTTTGTAAAACTTGTTTCTGTAAAAACAAAAGACGCAGTGATGAAAGAGCAACAGGCGGCTTTTCAAAAACAAATACAGGAGCAAATGAAGAAGCAGAAAGCAGAAGCAGCGAAGCTTGCTATCAAAGACGACAAGGCACTGAAAGCATACTTTGCAAAAAACAAATTGGCGCCATTAAAAACTGCATCAGGTTTGTATTATATAATAAAAGAAGAGGGTGGCGGTGAAAAACCTTCGATAAATGATACAGTTACGATGAACTATACGGGCACATTACTAAACGGCACTAAATTCGACAGCAATGAGGATACAGCTTTCCACCATGTAACACCATTTCAGTTTGTGCTTGGGCGTGGCGCTGTAATAAAAGGTTGGGACGAAGGCGTGGCCCTATTGAAACAGGGAAGCAAGGCCACATTTTATATACCATCTGGCATGGCTTATGGCGCACAAAGCCGGCCGGGCAGCGGCGCCAACCCCAAGGGCATACCTGCCAATTCTATTTTAATATTTGATGTGCAGTTACTGAGCGTATCGCATCCTGCCCCGCCACCGCCGCCAGCGCCAAAGGCTGATTCAACTGCAGCGCCGGTTATTCAAAAAGATTCTTTAGCTGTGCCTGCTGCAAAGGAAGCGCCTAAGAAAGAGCGGTAAATAAGCATAGCAATATTTTTAATAAAGCGGCCCCGGTTTTCCGGGGCCGCTTTATTGTTGTAGTGCCAACCAGCATTACAATGTTTTAATCAAATCATTACCCATTTTCACATAATCATCATTTTTTGCCTTGGTGGCTAAATCAACCACGGTAGTAGCAGCGGCCTTAGCCTCGGCCTTGTTTCCTTGCTTGGCCAGGATACGGGCTTTAAGCATATAAATCCAGAAAGCTTCTTTGTTGTTGTCAATGGCCTTGTTTGCCCACGTTAATGCCTGGCCCAAATCTTTTCCATTGTCATAATAATATTGTGCAGCAGAAAAATAAGGCTTGTTGTCCTTGTTCATCACCTCCTCTATTTGTTTCATTACCCTTGCCTCGGTATTGGTGGTAATGGGGAACTGAAGAAATACGTTGTCCCACATTAATTGCAGATTGATACTGCTACCGGTAATTTCACCAAACGTAATGGAGAATGTTTCAATATTATAGGGCATCTTCATTGCATCCGCTTCAAGCCTCACTACATCGTTTTCTTCTTTGTAAGCAGCCGGGCTTGTTACAGTCACATCTTTTGTAATAATGAGTGTCCATTTTTTTTCATTCGGGATAGAAAGCAAACCGTACTTCCCTGCTTTTACTTCTTTGCCACCAATGGTTACATCATCGGTAAAGGTGAGGGTAGTGGCAGCATTAGCGCCAGTGCGCCATACTTTCCCATAAGGCACAAGGTCGCCAAAAACAGCACGCCCTTTTTTTGAAGGCCGGCTGTAACTTAGTTCAATACTGCCCGTGCTGAAGTTTTGTTTTACTGTCTGCGTAGGGCTTGGCTGGGGTGTGGTTAACTGTTGTGCGGATGTGTGGCTGTAAACACAGGCAGCCATTGCAATCATAAGTAGCCTTTTCATTTTGATGTAGTTTTTTTTGAATTGTAAAATAAAACAATGCTGTTTGCAAGCGCAAGCATATTTTTTTCACAGGGTAAAATATTCCGTTATTGATAAATCAATGCCCGTTGTGGTGTTCATCATGCTCAAGCAAATGGCCGCAATGGGGGCAATGCTCATGCTTTCTTTTTTTGGCTTTGTTCATCTCTTCCAAAAAACCGGAGGTGATAATGCCAGCAGGCAAAGCAAAAATAGCCAGCCCCGAAAAAGATATAAGCCCCGACAGCACTTTGCCAAGTGTGGTTACGGGTACCATATCGCCATAGCCGATAGATGTAACAGTAACCACTGCCCACCATAAGGTGGCTGGTATGCTTGAAAAAACTTTTGGCTGTGCGTCATGCTCGGCAAAATAAAGCAGGCAGGCGCCGATGATAATAATAAAACTTATCAGCACAAAACTCAGTTTTAGTTCATTAGCCCTGTGCCTGAAAACATTCCGTACCATTTTGGCCGATTTCATATAAGCCGTTAAACGGAACAGGCGGAAGAAACGCAAGAGCCGCAAAATCCTCAGCACCCTTAAATCGAACCCAACAAAAATGTGGAGGTAAAAGGGCAGGATTGCCAGTAAATCAATGATGGCATCTAACGACAGCATATACCTTAGCCTGCCATGAAAACTGTGCCCGAACCTCGGGTCGTGGTTGCTGCTCCAAACCCTCAGCACATATTCAATAGTAAAGATGATAACAGACACAGTATCGAAAACGTGGAAGAAATGAGCGTGCCTGTCGTGTATTGGCTGTACTGTTTCAAGTATTACTGCAGTAATGTTCAGTATGATAAGGGTAATAATAAACGCATTGATTATTTTGTCCCAGCGGGTGTCCCCTAATTCGGGATGAAGAAGTACATGGATAGTACGTTTGGTGGAGTGATACATGCAGCCAGCGTTTTGTCTGCTTAAAGATAGGGAAACAGCTATATATACAAACAGCAACCGGGATGCTGCAATAAAATTAATGCCTCGTTGCCATCGGCACCATATCCGTGAGCTCGGTAATTTTTACCGGCCTTTTCAATTCAATGCTTTTTCTTGCAGCCACACCAATCAATATTGACATAGCGCCTTCCCTTGTGCCAGCCATTACATTATATGGGTTGTCGTTTTTATCGGCAAAAATCCTGCGCTGCATCCTTATATCGCCGCCGCCATGCCCGCCTTTTATTTTAGGCGTGGTAAATATTTCATACTTCTCTGCAAAATTATCCATTACCATTATTTCCCTTGATTCGCCGGGTATGGCATCATCTGCATTGCTCATTTCCATGGCATGCTTTGTTGCCTGGCTGTCAGTCATTTTTTGCAGGTAAGGGATGTCTTCCCAGGTTTCAATCCTTCCTTTCATGCCGTTAAACGCAACTTTCCAGCCTTCAAAAGGGGAGTAGGTTGTCAAAGAATAATTAACCACTGCGCCATTGGCATATACTATTTGCGCCGACATTTTATCGAATATGTCAATGTTTTCCCTGAACACACAGGCATCACGGAAATAATTGTCGTGGTGCTCATTTTTCACATATAAGTTTGTAAGCCTTTCATCTTTCAGGATATCCCAATGGAACCTGCAACTGTTTTTATGTTCGCAACTGCGGCAGGTAATTCCACGAAAGCCATTATTTTTTCCATAATGCTCCAATGAGCCGTAAGCGCTTACTTCCACAGGCTCTGAGTTA
>CAYRRL010000315.1:0-4371 GCA_964426665.1 uncultured Ferruginibacter sp.
TAATGACTTAAAAGCAAAACCCAAAGCAAATGTTGCTATAAATGAAAGGGTGATTGGGATTTTCTTTTTCATTTTCGGGATATTTTAAGTTAAGGAGATAGCGACAAGAGGTATTTTAATACTTCTTTGCTTCTTTCCATTTTATAAAGTTTAAAAAATTTTTCTTTTTAAATTGTAAAATATTAAAGTTACTTTTATAGAGCAATAATTTTTTGGTATTAGTATATCGGATTTTAGTACTTGTAAATTGGTCAACCCACTTACCCCTTGAATAACGCTTCAAAATATCTGCACCAGGCGTTCTAAATCAAAAATTCAATCTATATGGCTATTTGCAAAAAACAACTATTACAGTTTGTATGCGTTATCGCATCCCTAATGGTTTCAGCACACATTTCAGCGCAAGTAAAAATTCCTCTTAAATTGAAACCCTACATTAAAGTAAATAAAATCCCGGCAGGAGTAAAGCTGCCGCCTGTCGACAGTTTGAAAAAAAGGGTTGACCCTGCAGCTACAGCAATTAATTATTCACTTGTAGAAAAGACAGACAACATTGTTGCCAAAATAAAAATTGAAGGGGTTGTAAAAAACATAGGTAAGGATGCTTACAAATCTGGGGCTAACCAACAAATAGTGTTGTTGTATGAGGTGATTGGCAGGCAAACCAAACTGGTAGCATCAAAGGCATTTCAAAACCTTGCTGCAAACGCCGAAGTGAAAGTTTCATTTGTAAGGGTTTGGGACAAATCAATTGAATTCCCCCCAAACTATACACTGGTAATAAGCTACGATCCCGATATATACCTTGACGGCAACCCTAACAATAATGACCTAAACAGTATAAATAATAAAATGGAAAAAACCTCAGAAAGCATTAGGGAGTTGTGGTGAGTTGTCATTTCCTCTATAAGGGCAATTGTGGATAGTAAGTACTTTGGTTTATAATATTAAATCCATATTGTGCCGTTACTAGCTGTTTGTTATGATAAGAAATTTTGTTACCTATAAACATATTTTTATGAAACGGTCTTATTCGTTATTGTTAATAACTGTACTAATATATTGGAGCAGCAAAAATGTATCGGCACAAAATGTTGGCATTGGCACAACCAATCCTCTTGCAAGATTGCATGTGGGCGACAGTAGTGTAGTATTTACAGTGCCAACAGGTGGTATACCACCCTTGCCACGCAACCCACCCGTGTCTGGTGCCGGCCGTCGTTTTGTGTGGTATGCCGACAAAGCGGCTATAAGAGCCGGTGAAGTAAACAGCGCTTCGTGGGATAAAGACAATACAGGCAGCTTTTCTGCTGGCTTTGGGTACAATAGTATGGCCTATGGTGGTTATTCATTGGCAACCGGTTATAATACTTCTGCTATCGGGAACGCTTCAACAGCTTTGGGCGACAATACGATTTCAAAGGCTTTCGGCTCTATCGCTATTGGGTCGTACAACGATAATACAGACAACCCTTCTGGAGCATTGCCCACAGACAGGGTGTTTCAAATTGGTAACGGTAATTCAACTACACGTAGCAACGCACTAACTGTATTGCGTAATGGGAATATAGGCATAGGCACACTTTTTCCAATAACAAACTTGCATGTCGTAGATAAAAATGTATTGTTCAGCAACACCTCAACAAGCCTGCCTGCCTCGCCTGCCGATGTGCCAATAAGCGGTACTGGAAACAGGATGATGTGGTATGCAGATAAAGCAGCATTCAGGGCTGGCGGCTGCCTGTCAAGTAGCTGGAACAAAGACAGTATAGGCACTTATTCATTTGCTGGAGGCTTTGATTCAAGAGCTACAAATAGCAGTTCAATAGCATTAGGTTTTAATGCAATAGCAAGAGGGCTTTATTCTATAGCTATTGGGTCAAATACCATTGCAAGTGATTATTCATCTGTTGCTATTGGAGAAGGTACCTTGGCTAGCGGTTATGCTGCTACTGCTATTGGTTCAGGTACAATTGCTAGCGGTCGTGCTGCTACTGCTATGGGCTCCAATACAGAAGCCAGCGGCAACTATTCCACAGCTTTGGGTAGATACGTTAAAACAAATGGCAAAACAGGATCTTTTATTATTGGTGACGATGGAAGCCAGCGGTTGAACAATGTGTATTACAGCGATGTAAACAACCAGATGCAAATGGTTTTTGCCGGCGGCTACAGGCTATACACAGGTTCGGCAATTTCAGGCGTGTATATGAATGGCGGCGACAATAGCTGGAGCGCTGTAAGCGACAGCACAAAAAAAGAAAAGCTTTTGCCGGTAGATGGCGAATTGTTTTTAAATAAAATAAGCAAGCTCCGGTTAAGCTCATGGAACTACAAAGGGCAAAGCGCTAAGCAATACCGCCACTATGGCCCCATGGCGCAGGATTTCCATAATGCATTTGGCAAAGATGCTTATGGCAATATCGGCTGCGATACATTGATAAACCAGCAAGATTTTCTTGGCATTAATTTAATAGCGATACAAGCGCTTGAAAAAAGGACAACAAAAATTGAAATGCTGCAAAAACAAAATGCTGCATTGCAACAACAACTGGACGAAGTACAGCAAAACAACTTGGTTCTGCAACAACAAATGAAAGAGTTGCTTGATACAGTTGGCTTATTGGATAAGCAAATGAAATTGCTTGCTGCGAAAGAAAAAGAAAAGAATACACTTGCTGCAAATAAATAAACATAATAGAATTTTTATGAAACAATAACCGCCCTGTAAACGCTGTATTAATCCTGCCTGGATTTGTTGAACATTATTTTTACTAATAAAAATTATGGTATGAAAAAAACAATTCAGGTTTTTATAGCAACGGCATTGTTGCAATTGACATTTAAAAATACTCAAGCTCAAAACGTAGGCATTGGAACAACCAATCCATTGGCTAGGCTGCATGTAACGGATAGCAATGTTATTTTTAGCGCCCCTTACCTTGCAAGCGCTCCTCACGTACCAATTTCCGGTGGTGGAAGAAGGATGATGTGGCTACCATCACTGGCTGCTTTCAGGGCAGGCTTTGTAAACTCCACGCAATGGGACATTGATAATGTTGGCGAATATTCTGTTGCTATGGGTTCGGCCACTACAGCAAGCGGTGTTGGATCAATAGCAATCGGCACAGGTAATATTGCTTCAGGCATAGCATCTGTTGCATTTGGCGAAACAGCTACATCAAGCGGAAACTATTCATTTAGTGCCGGCAGGTTTTCTATAGCTAACGATTTTTACTCTGTAGCTATTGGCTTTAGGGATACAGCAAATGGCGAAGGCGCAGTGGCATTGGGTACAAATACAAAGGCAAGCAGCTATAGCTTAACATTTGGGGCTTCTTCAAAAGCTAGTGATAATTATTCTCTATCCGGAGGATATCGTTCCCTTGCTGCCGGGCAGGCATCAATAGCAATAGGGAATTTGGATACAGCTACTCAAATAGGTTCTGTTGCTTTTGGGCAATTATCAAAGTCAAATGGCTTTGGTTCATTTGCGGCAGGCATTGGCGCCAAAGCAACCAATGATTATTCTGTTGCTTTTGGGTTTTTGCCAATAGCAAGTGGGTCATCATCGTTTGCTGCAGGCTACAATGCATCAGCAACAGGCCAGGGTGCTGTAGCTTTTGGTAATCAAAGCAGCGCCATCAACTCATATACATTTGCTGCAGGCTATAATGATACTGCCATGGGGAATTACTCAATTGCATTAGGTAATTCTGTTATTGCAAGAGGCGATTGGGCAGCAGCTATTGGTTATGGTTTGTTGGCTAAATCCCGTAGCGGTTTTGTTATTGGCGCTTATAACGATACTGCTTATTCTGCAAGCATAACATCACCTACTTCGACCAACCGGATATTTGAAATTGGCAATGGTTTTTCAAATGCGGAAAGAAAAAATGCTGTAACAGTAATGCAAAGTGGGAACGTCGGCATCGGCACCACCACACCCCAACAAAAATTAGAAGTAAACGGCAATATAAGGGTTGCTGTAAATTCCAGGGCAATTAATATACCTGCTGCGTCAACTATTTCTTATGCTTGGGTGCATAATCTGGGTTACCAACCAGTACTTATGCTATCGCTTGACCAAACAGGTGGCGGTTACTGCGATTTCCTTGGCATGTCATACAACAACGATAATAATAATCAAACAACTTTTTGGTTAACTAATCGCAGTACGACAAACGCAGCAACTGGCACATTGCGTTGGATAGTTGTTTATTGACAAAAAGGAGTGCTTAGTTTTTAAACCAAGTTTGTTTTGTTTCAGAAAAACCCTCATCAAAAAAATGACAGGGATATAAGTCATTAGAAGGTTACTTACCTGTGAATACCGCCTTTCTTTTTTCCAGAAAAGCCCCTGTGCCTTCT
>CAYRRL010000316.1:0-4365 GCA_964426665.1 uncultured Ferruginibacter sp.
TTTTTCAGCGGCAAAGCAAATGGATTTTTTTGGGATAACAGCGGTTGTTTATTCACAAATTATCATTTGAAATAAATTGCAGGGGCAGCATTTTACCTTCATTTTTTACAAAAAAGCCCGCCAACGTTTTTTAAACTTTGTTATTGCATTTGTTTCTTGAAAAAAAATTATTAAAAAATTTTTCTCGGATAGTTTATTCAGAATGACTGCTTTAGGCAAATAAATTTTTATTTTTTTTAAAAGAATGCCGCTTTTCTGTTTATCCACAAAAAAAAGAGTTGGCACGATGATTGAAAACAGTGAGGTGTTAAAATTCAATTATTATGAAAAACCGAAACTGGAACAGCATAGCCACGCTGTGCATCGCCCTCAGCATAACGCTGCTGAGTTGTAAAAAAGATAGCGTTGAAATGGCTCAAAAGCCTCTTACATTCGATAAGAATGATTACCTGAACGATGTTGCCGACAACGCAGCTCCTGATGAATCTGAAATGGAGTTTGTTGACAACTCAAATGCCCTCAGCGCACCCGTTATTTCAGCGGGCACACGCCAAAACCTCATCTTCCATTCAAATAACGAAGCAAGCACAACGCTTTCGCCTTGCTACAACACTTCGTTTACACAATGGGGTTCATTGCAGCGCTACAGCAAAACTTACTCTGTGCAAAGAGTATCAAGCCCTGCTGCAAGATGCGGCAGCTACTCAGTGAGGTTTGAGCTTCGCAAAACAGATGGGGATATTGGCTGGAGCAAGCGTTCGGAAGCCTGCCGCTACAGCAAAAGCGAGCCTCAACAAAGAGCAGAAAGGTGGTATGGCGAAAGTGTTTACCTGCCTAGTGAATATGTAACAGACCCTGCGCCGGAATTAGTTACACAATGGCATACTGATGCAGGCAGCCCTCCATTAGCCTTGTGGACGCAAAATGGCGAATGGCGCATAACAGTTTTTGGGAAATACCAAACTAAGCTTGGCGCATACGAAAAAAATAAATGGGTTGATTGGGTTTACCACGTAAAATGGAGCCCTAGCTCAGATGGCCTTATTGAAGTGTGGAAAGATGGCAAACTTGTTATGTCAAGGACTGGCGCCAATATTTATTCAAACAGCATTGGCGGCGCTTATATGAGGATAGGTATTTATAAATGGCCTTGGAAGTCTGGTTCTAACCCAGCCTCTACCACAACTACAAGGGTAATGTACGTTGATGAAGTGCGGATTGGCGGTGAACTTGCTACCTACTACGATGTTGCCCCAGGCAATTATTAATAGCCGCTCGTTCCACTGGTTCAAGATAAATTTTATACAGGGCCCCGCCTTCAGCGGGGCCCTTTGTTTTTTTGTACTGATTTTGATACAAACGTTTTGCCTGCCGCTCGAAAAATAATATCTTACAATCCTTTACAAACAGTACAAAACTTTTTTTACAAAAAAACCTATGCACCGCTTTATATTTTTTTTTGCCGCCATTCTTTTTTTATCGTGTAAAAAAAACAACCCGCCTGCAGATACCTGCAAGGTTAGCGAAACAACTATACCCGGCACCTATTTAAAAACTGCGGTAAAGTATAAAGCAAGCAGTAGCGCTGCTGAAGAGGACTGGTTTAGCGGCCTGCAGGAGTGTGAAAAAGACGATCCATATGAATTAAAACCAGGCGGCACTGTGGTAGTTGGGGACGGCCCCACTGTTTGCCCAGGCCCGCCGCCGCCCGGTACAGTTACAGCATGGTCTCTTTCTGCTGATAAAAAAACCCTTAACCTTGATGCTGTTTACACTATTCTAAGTTTTGATTGCAAAACAATTGTTTTGCAGGAAAAAGATTCCCGTGTGATAGGCGATATAAGGACTGTAACTTTTGTAAAGCAATAAGGGTTATTTCCCTCCCCCCTTGTAATAATCGCAAACCGTATTCATAACACATGCTTCGCACTTGGGGTTGGTTGGCCTGCAAATTTCCCTTCCTAAAAAAGACATAGCCATACCGGCGTCCCATAAATTCTGAGGCAATAGATCCATCATCTGTTTTTCAATTTTTTTAGGGTCAGTACCCGATGCAATGCCCAGCCGCGGCGCTACCCTTATTACGTGCAGGTCAACAATAATACCTTCAGCTATTGCGCCAGATTCCCTTTTTATAACATTGGCAGATTTGCGCCCAATACCAGGCAAATCTGTTAATTCTTCCAACGCAAGGGGGATATTTTTATCCTGCTTTATTTTCTTAGACAATTCACTTAGCCATTTCGATTTGTTGCCAAAATTCCTTACATCGCTTATCAGCCCCTGTATTGCTTCTGGCGTTGCCTGCGACAATGCTGCCATATTGGGAAAGGCTTCAAAAAACTTTGGCGCTATTTGGTTAATGTGCTTATCAGAATCCTGCGCTGATAAAACAACCATCACCAGCAATTGGTATGTATTGCCATAATCCAGCGGGTGCTTTGTGCCTTTGTATTTTTTTAATAATGGCTTTACGGCTTCGGGCCAGTTAACTGTGGGCATAGCAATAGTTTTAACCCCTTAAAAATAAGCAGCTGCTTTGTTATAGAAAAAAATTTATAATGGGCTTATTGCTGCAGCATCTTTTTTATAGATGCTTTCTTTTCTTCGTTCATGATGTGATGGGTATGCTCATGCAACTGCCGGGCATTGCCAGTAAAAAATTTTACCTGCTGTTGAAACTTTACGCAAAAATCGCAGATACAGAGATGCAGCCGTAATTGTACTTTTTCTTTGAGCGGCAGCTTCCCTTCTTCCTTTTTGCCCATAAGGAAAGTAGCTTTTTCACAGCTCAGCCATATTGATCTGTACCACGGCATTATTCTATACCTATCCAGTTTTTTTCGAGGCACTTGCGCAGGTGCAGCTTTGCCCTGTGTATAAGAACCCAGTAGTTAGACGGTGTAATGTTTAAAACCTTGCAAATTTCTTCAGAATCCAAATCTTCCATGTATTTCATGGCAAAAACAGATTGCTGTATGTCCTTCAATTTTTGCTTGCATTTTTGCAATATTGAATAAAACTCTTTTGTTTCCAATGGCTGTTCCAGTTGAACGCCCCACTCCTTTGGCGCTGATGCATCGCTCCAGTGCCCATCTTCAAAATATATTTGCTCCTCGCCTGCGGCCAATGTTAGCTTTGATGTAGATTGTTTCCGGAAGTGGTCTATAATTTTGTTTTTAAGGATTGCATACAACCAGTTTTTTTCTGATGCCTGCCCCTTATAAGTTTCCCTGGCTTTCCACGCACTAAGGAAGGTATTTTGCACAATATCTTCAGCCTGCTGCATATCGTTCACTCTTGCCATTGCGTAAGCATACAAGGTGTCTGCGTAATTGTCCACCCAATTATCAGGTTTTAATATCGTGCTGTTGTTTTCCAATAATTCAATAATTACAGGTTGGCATACATCTGTTCCAGTACAAGCAGGTTCATTTTTACCCAACTCATTCTCTCTTTTGGCCAAATATATTTTCTCCTTACAATTGCTTCCATCATATTATAGGCTTGCATAGCCTGTTCTTTATTATAAAAGCATTGATACCAATTATCCGCCAATGCCTCTTTTTTTGCCATGCCTATGCCGCCGCTATACCAACGCAGGCATGTAGGGAAACCATAAAAGGAAATAGTTTTCTGTTGCCTTGCTAAATTGTCTTTGTAAAATAAAATATTAAACCGCAAGTACTCTTTCAGCCTTTTTTTTATCAGCGTATCTGTTTCTGGGGCTTTTGGTTTTATGCGCCAATTGTTGTTTTCAATATAGTATGGGCCTTCATTTCTATTTCTATTTTTCTTGCCGCCTGATACAAATTTCAATTTCGTAACAGCGCCGATGCCGCTGTTGATAACAACCAATTCATCTGGCCCAATGGCTGCAATCTTATATTCGTCTTTTGTCCCATTGGAGCTTGTGAGCGTAATTTTTTTTGCAGCATCATCATACGACCACTTGCCATATTCCATAAAATTCCTTGGGTTTTTCACGAATGTAAAATCATCTGCCAGGCTGAAAGACCTGAATGGGAAAATACCTTCTGCATTGCCGTTGTTTCGTATTACTTCCAGGTCGTCTTCCATTTCCCAGTTTTGGCAAAGCAGTATTTCTATATTCTTTTCATTGGCAAGGCTTACAAGCCCCTTTTCATATTCTTTGTTTTGCAGCTTTATGCTGTCCTGTGCTGCCAGGGGCTTATCGCTTGTGCTGCTGTTTCCGCAACCAAAACAGATGGCTATTAATATGGCAATTGAAAAAGAAAATTTCATTTTGGGATTGTATCATTAAACTGTCCAGGTAGTCAACCCATATTTAGTGAATGTATAATTTTTTAAGGTAGAAGTAGTATACCGCTTAAATCCGCAAAA
>CAYRRL010000317.1:0-4356 GCA_964426665.1 uncultured Ferruginibacter sp.
GTATTTCCAAAAGGATTTTTTGCAGGGCGGGGAATAAAAATCCCCCGGCAGCCGGGGGATTTTTATACACTTACACCAGAATATCTTTTACTTAGGGTTGTTCAGTTTGCTATGCTTGCGGCTATAACCAAAATAGATAAGAAACCCTATGGCTAACCAACCAAATAAACGAGCCCAGTTGGTCCAGCCAAGGCCAAGCATCATTAATAAACAAGCGGCTACGCCAAGTATTGGCACAATTGGTACTAAAGGTGTTTTGAATTGCCTTGGCAAATCAGGGTCTGTTTTTCTTAAAATAATTACGCCAATGCAAACCAGGCAAAAGGCGAACAGTGTCCCAATACTTGTCATATCGCCTACCACATCGCCGGGAATAAAAGCTGCAAACAAACCAACCAAAACAAGAATGATAAGATTGGCTTTGTAGGGCGTTTTAAACTTAGGGTGCACATCGCTGAATATTTTAGGCAGCAAGCCATCTTTGCTCATTGAATAAAACACCCTTGATTGCCCTAAAAGCATAACAAGAATCACAGACGAGAAACCTGCTAAAATTGCAACGGTTACCAATTTGCCAAGCCATGAATAGCCAAGCATATATTTATTAATAGCAAAAGCAACAGACGCTTCTTTGCCTGTTGTCCTGAAATCTTCTGTAGTGGCAACGCCTGTTAATACATGTGCAAACAGAATGTATAAGATAGTGCATACAACCAGTGAACCGAGGATGCCAATGGGCATATCCCTTTTAGGGTTTTTAGCTTCCTGTGCAGCAGTGCTTACTGCATCAAAACCAATAAATGCGAAAAACACTACGCCTGCTGCGCCTACAATGCCCCAAAAGCCGCCAAAACTGTGGCTGATGCCTTGGTGGTCTGTATAAGTTGTAGCAGCAGGTATATATGGGTCGTGGTTTACCGGGTTGATAAAGCCCCAGCCAAACACGATAATTAAAATCACAATTGCCACTTTTGTAATTACTATGAGTGAGTTTACCAGCGCAGACTCATGTGTGCCTTTTATCAATAAAAAGCTAAGCAATGTTACAATGCCCAAAGCAGGGATGTTAATAATACCATGCACCCCTTCCGGGTTATGCTCAAAAGGGGAGTGGCACCATTCATAGGCAATGGCTTTCATGTGCAGCACATTTACCAACAAATTGTTTAAGTATTCGCTCCAGGCAATGCCAACTGTTGCGGCGCCAACTGCATATTCCAATACTAAGTCCCAGCCAATTATCCATGCAACTAATTCACCCATCGTTGCATAGCTGTAAGTATATGCACTGCCAGCAATGGGTATGGAAGAAGAAAGTTCTGCATAGCACAGGCCTGCGAGCGCACAACCAATGGCTGCTAAAATAAAACCAAGTGTAACAGATGGGCCGGCATTTTGTGCCGCCGCTGCAGCTGTTCTTACAAATAAGCCAGCACCAATGATAGCGCCAATGCCAAGGGCTACAAGTGAGCCTGCAGTTAGAGTACGTTTCAAACCTTTTTCCGAATCACTGGCATCTTCCATCAAATGGCTTAAAGGCTTCTTTACAAATAAACTCATAGTAAGTGTTGGTTTTGGTAAGTAACTAAACGGAAAAATAAGCAAATAATCCAAACTGCCCAATCGCCGCTGTTTTTTTGTGAGCAGCGGCGGTTAACAGCCATTAAACATTATATTGCAAAATTAATTCCCATCACCCGGGGCTTGCAACAACAATATGGAGGCACACGCTGGCAAAAAAAAGAACAGGCTTACATTATATATAGGCATTGCATTGGCTTTGGGTATTGCCCTCGGCTTTGTTTTTAATAAAACTTATGTGGGCGATGAAAACAACAGGATTGCCAATGCCGACATTCAGGCCGGGCACCTGCTGGCAAAAATGAAGCCTTTTGAAAAGCCCAAAGACAGCGTGGCATTTGCAGCTTTATCATCGCTGCACAAAATAGTAACAGGGCAAAAAAAAATTGCGGAGCAAAGCCTGCTCAATACAGGCAATGAAGCCGCAGCGCTGGCCAATATCAAGCTGCTTGCCGATTCTTTAAAATCAATCAATGTTTTATTAGCAGCACAAACAGATACTTCCAACGCCGCTTATAAAAATTTGTTGAAGCAAAAGGAGTTGGTGGCAGCACAAAAGAGCGAAACTATAAAAGCAAGGGACAAAAAGCTGGAATGGTTTACTATATTGGCGGATGTGTTCTTAAGGCTGATAAAAATGATTGTGGCGCCGCTTGTATTTACAACGCTTGTAGTGGGCGTTGCCAAATTGGGGGACATAAAGGCAGTGGGAAGAATTGGGGGGAAAACATTGCTATGGTTTGTGTGTGCATCGTTATTGAGTTTATTGCTGGGCATGGTGCTTGTAAATATTTTTGAGCCCGGTACTAAAATGGGGCTAGCATTGCCAGACAGCAGCGTGAACACAGGTATTGACAAAGCTGCGATGACGGTGAAAGATTTTTTTTACCATGTGTTCCCTGCCAGTGTAGTGGATGCGATGGCGAAGAATGAAATATTGCAGATAGTGGTATTTTCTCTTTTCTTCGGCGTGGCCGCTGCTGCTTTAGGCGATGTGGCAAAACCAGTAGTAAAAGCATTGGATGCTGTTGCACATATTGTATTGAGAATAACTTCTTATGTAATGAACGGCTTTGCACCGTTGGCAGTATTTGGCGCTATGGCCGCTATTATTGCAAAGCAGGGGATCGGTATTTTAAAAACCTATTCTATTTTTATTGGCGAATTTTATTTTGGCTTGTTTTTGTTGTGGGTATTGCTTGCCCTTGCAGGCTTTTTGTTTATCAAGAAAAGGGTTTTCAATTTGCTTCGCAGGATGGAAGAACCCATTATGCTTGCTTTCAGCACTGCCAGCAGCGAAGCCGCCTTTCCCAAGACGATGCTTGAACTGGAGCGCTTTGGTTGCAAAGACAAGATTGTAAGCTTTGTGTTGCCGCTGGGCTACTCGTTCAATTTAGATGGCAGCATGATGTACATGACCTATGCTTCTTTGTTTATAGCACAGAGTTACGGCATGCATATACCTGTTGGCACACAAATAACCATGTTGTTGGTGTTAATGCTTACCAGCAAAGGCATTGCTGGTGTGCCCAGGGCGTCACTGGTTGTAATAGCCGGCACATTGGCAACATTCAATATTCCTGAAGCCGGCATTGCATTGCTATTAGGGATCGACCCATTGCTTGATATGGGAAGAAGCGCTACCAATGTTGTTGGCAACAGTATCGCAACAGCGGTTGTAAGCAAGTGGGAGGGGGAGTTAAGCCATGGGCACCATCATGAACATCCACACCATCATGGGCATCATCATGGCCATGAACATAAATGAAAAAATGATTTGTAATAAAGCAATGAAGAAGAAATTTTTTATGCACTGCCTTATGGTTTTTTGTTTTGTGCAGTGTATGCATGCACAGCCTTCGCCAATGGCAATAACGGTGCAAACGCAGTATGAAACGGCGTTTAAGGAAGATACTATTACCCTTGTTTCCACCGGCGAAAAATTTGTAACCGATTCTAAAGGGCGTGTTACAATTAATGCGGGCAAGGATGATTTCATCAAAGTAAGCAAAGAGAACTTTGACACGGCTGCTGTATCATTGAATGCTGTTGACAGGAACAATGTGCTGAAAGTAAAAAAGAATTTTAGCTGGATTGATTTGGTTACGCCTATGTTTTACATAGTAAATGGCGGTTTATGGCTGATACTGTTTATTGTGTTTGCTGAAACAGGTTTGCTGGCGGGTTTCTTTTTTCCTGGAGACAGTTTGTTGTTTGTAGCTGGTATTTACAATGCAGAATTGGTTGAATCCATTTTCCCTTTTATACACAATGAATATGCACAGTTGCTGGTGCTGTGGCTGCTTATTTCTGTGGCTGGTATTATTGGCAACGCTGTTGGGTATTGGTTTGGCCGCAAAATTGGCCCGGCCATGTATTCATGGAAAGACAATATTATTTTCAAGCAAAAATATTTGCAGGATGCACACGAGTTTTACGAAAAACATGGCGGCGGGGCTATTGTTTTTGCAAGGTTCCTTCCTATTGTAAGGACGTTTGCGCCTATAGTAGCCGGTATTGTGCAAATGGATAGAAAGAAATTTACTTATTACAATGTTGTTGGGTGCTTAATGTGGGTGATGAGTATGCTGGTAGCCGGGCATTTTTTGCAGAAATGGGTGCTGGCACAATTCGGGTTTAATTTAAAAGAGCGGCTTGAAATAATTGTGGTGGGCATTGTATTGGTTACCACAGCGCCTGTTCTTATTAAATTATTTTTTGGCAAAAATAAGAAAGCGTAAACGGCTTACTGCTTGTATGAATAAACAAACTGCT
>CAYRRL010000318.1:0-4355 GCA_964426665.1 uncultured Ferruginibacter sp.
ACCTAATTTGTCAACAATGATCTTTTTTACTCTTGTTGCAATGTCTGACATGGTAGTATTTTTTAAATTTTCAGCAGCAAAAATATACTTTTTGACATAATAACAAAGAAATATTGCTGCTATTACCAAAATGGTAAACCGTTCTGAAATGTATATTGTTCAATACAGAAAAGCAATAAAAATGTTGTTTATTTTTTTAAACTACCCAGTTGCCAAAATATCCCCCGTCAATTACTCTCCTTTTGTTTTAAGCACCACATTGTATTTTTTGGCAAAAGCTTCTATAATATGGAATGTTTGATAAAGCCGGTTTTTCAAAAACCCTTGCTGGGTAAGCCTTTCAGCCTTTGGCATTAATAATGCCATACCTACCCCAACCGTAAAAGCCTTTTTATGAAAACAGGTATTTATTCAGAAAACTATAACGAAAAAAAGAATGGCTACACAAGGGAGCCCTTATCAATTAAAGATATTCTTCTTTGGTTCACCATTACTGCGGCCGCCTTATGCCTTGCAGGCACTTCGCAAGCCGGTTCTGTTACGAAAGAAACTCAAAGTGGCAGTACTGTAACGGCTAATAAGTAGTAGCTAAACAGGATATATAAAACCCAACCCCATTATGAAAACAATACTCAACCATTCAATAGCTGCTGCTGTATTTTTATCAGCAGTGTGTATAAATGCTTACGGCAACAATTCTACGATTGTAAAAGCAGCCAATCAGCAATTAGCCACTAACAATCCAACAGCATATAATATTACAATGCCGTCATTGGTACAGGCATCTGCACTACTGCCATTACAAGCCAGTTCACCTGTAAGCAATATTTCCATGTTTACAATTATATCTGTTCCTTCTGACGGCCAGGGCACACTTTATATAAATATGAATGGTTCATTAATGCCTGTAACTGAGGGCATGATGCTTACAGCCGATCTTGCAGGCAGCCTCTACTTTTCACCCGATGCATCATACAACGGCAATGTAATTTTTACCTACAGCGCTTCGGATGAAGAAGGGAATATATCAAACATTGCCAGCTATACCATTCCAGTTGCTGGTGTACCAGCCCCAGTGCTGCCGGTAACACTCCTGCATTTTTTTGCTTCTTTAAACAATAAAAATGTATCGCTGCAATGGCAAACCACCAATGAAATCAACAGCAGTTATTTTGAAATACAACGCAGCACTGATGGAAACAGCTTTACAACAGTTGCCACTGTATCTGCAAAAGGAAACCACAGCACTATTACTACTTATGAAGCCAATGATGACCTTTTCTTTTACAACTATACCATTGTGCATTACCGCATAAAAATGGTTGAAATAAACGGCAGTCATAAATATTCTGCAGTACAAACTATTAAAATGGAGAGGCCGGCTAAAAGCAATATTAAAGTATGGCCATTGCCTTTCAGCAGCACTTTAAACGCAGCATTTAACGCAGATAAAAACGAAACAATAAAAATAAAATTAGTGAGTGTAAATGGTGCTGTACTTATAAACAGTACACAGGCTGCAAAACAGGGTTACAATATTATTTACTTAAACCAAGCACAATCAATACCCTCCGGAACTTACCTGTTGGTAATCAGCAATGGCGAAAAAACGGAGACTGTAAAAGTGGTGAAACAATAAGCTACTTTGAAAATGTAAAAAGGGGTTCTTTTTAGAGCCCCTTTTTTATTTATACCTCTGCGCCAGATGTTGGCAAAGGAAAAAAATTTTTTTATATTGCAGAATGGCATTAAAGCAAATATATCATGGCAGTGCCGACTATGACCAGATGGTAAAGCTACGGTATGAGATAATGCGGAAACCACTTGGTCTCGACTTTACAGAAGAAGAGCTAAAAAGAGAAAAAGAAGATGTTTTAATCGGCGCATTTGAGGATGATAAAATAATTGGCTGCTGCCTGCTCACAAAAGTAGATAACCAAAGTACACGCCTTCGTCAAATGGCTGTACAAAAAAACCGTCAGGGCATGGGTATTGGCGAAAGCATGATGCAGTTTGCTGAAAACATTGCCCGTGACAAAGGTTTTAAGATTATGACCATGCATGCTCGTGAAACTGCTATTGGTTTTTATGAACGCTATGGCTACCAAACCAGGGGCGATGAGTTTATTGAGGTAAACATCCCCCATAGGGTGATGGAGAAGAGGCTTGTATAGCAGCTTTGTAATTGTTATTAGTACCAAGACCTTTCTACCAGGCCATAATATGTTCCATGCCCACTCACAATAACAAACGAGGATTAACTTTTCCTGATATTCTCTCTCAATATTTTTCTTGCTTCATGCACATTATCACCTGCAAACGCATCCTTAGGCACAACAAAAAAAGACCGGCTGTCAAAGTATAGATGAAAGAAATAGGGTGTTTCCAGCAAACCGCTTATTTCCTGCCAGGGCCAGTGGCGGCTTCCCCTGTCGTTTTCAATGGTAAAACCGGTATTATCAAAACTTGCCCTGAACCTGTCTTTAAACGTAACTGATTTTCTATAAATAACACCCGGCAATAAGAACCAGAAAGCAATCATCATGGCAAACCAAAGCACTGAACTGATTAAAAAAGCCAGTGGCGAAATTTTATTAAAATAGAACAGCGCCGCAGAAGCAATGGCAAATACGTTTACCAGTATCATCATAAATTTTATTTCCCTTCTTGATATAAAATGATAACGCAAGGCTTGTATCACCTTTCCTTTTTCATAAGTAAAATACTGTGAAGTCATGCGGCAAAGATAACAGATAAGACAAACCTCCCGGGTTTTATCAATTACCAGCACTGCAAACCTTTGCTGTTGCAAACTTTTTTTTAACACCGCTTTCTATACTTATTTTTTTAAATACCTTGCTCCCTAACTTTATGTAAACCAATATCTAAAAGCCGCTGCCATGGTACCCGTTACCGCACTCCATTCGCTAAACAACTTTCTTCCCTTTCCGGACAAGGAAATGTCAATGATACAAAAAGTGGCTGTTGTCCGTTATTTTAAAAGAAAAGAAACAATACTTCAGTTTGGTGAAACGGAGCAGTATATTAATTGTGTTGCAAAAGGGCTGGTACGCAAATATATCATGTACAAAGAAAAAAGTATTTGTACTGAATTTGCTGCCGAGGGAGGTGCTATCTGTTCTAATTCTTCTTTTGGCAGCAAAACAGCTTCTCAATATTGTATAGATGCCGTTGAGAATAGCACTTTAATTTCATTTACAAGGGATGGCCTTGAATGGCTATATCAACAATCTCCCATGTTTTTCGAATTTGGCAAATTGATTTTTGCCAAATCGTTATTGCAATGCGAAGAGAGGGAAATAATGCTGATGAAATATGATGCAACAGAAAGAATAAGATTGTTTATGGAAAACAAAAGCAATCTCTTTCTACGCTTGCCGCAAAACTACGTTGCCTCCTATCTTAATGTGCAACCGCAAACTTTCAGCAAACTAAAGCAGCAAATATTTTCCGGCTCTGTGAAAAAATGACCGCCATGGTTTTTGTTATTTGAAAATCTTCTATCGCAAACTGGTTTCATTTACACTCCATTCGCCCAGTTTTTCTCCTTTTATGCCCAAAAACTGAATTGACATTACACGTTCATTCTTCTTTCCGCTTATTGTTACTTTAGTAAAGTTTTGAGCTTCCACCAATGTACCGGGTATTCTTGCAGGGTTATTTAACTCTTCGCCTCTTACTTTGCCTACGCCACTTGTGTAGGGAGAATTTGTTACATCATACAAAGTATATAAACCTTTACGTTCTTGTTTTATTACTTCGCTGTGGTGGCGGTCGCCGGTAAAGAATAAAACACCTTTAATTTTTGTATCGGCCAAAAACTTCATCAGCTCATTGTATTCTGCAGTGTATGCTTTGAGGCATTCATAATCGGAATAAGGGTTTAAAATTTGTCCGCCGGTGGCAATGATTTTAAAACTGGCTTTACTGTGAAGCAAGGCATTTTTCAACCAATCCAGTTGCATCTTGCCAAAATATGTTTTTGCTTCATTGGGTTTGCCATCAATGCTGTCGGGCATATCATCTTCGCTGCGGAAATAACGATCATCGGTTAAAAAAATATCTACATCACCATAACTTACTACTGAATAAATGCCTTCACCTCTTTGACCATAGCTTGGGTTGCAGCTATAATTCATAAAAACTTTCCTGCTTTCATCTTTTAAAATGTAGCTCTTGCCAATATCATTCGGCCCGTAATCATGGTCATCCCAAATGGAATACTGTGGCATACTTGCCATAAACTTTTGCAACACCGGTAAACTACGGTCATGGCTGGCCCGGTAGTTCAATCCCCAGGCAGTGTAGTAATCCACTTCTCTTGTGTACCAGTT
>CAYRRL010000319.1:0-978 GCA_964426665.1 uncultured Ferruginibacter sp.
ATTACGGTGTTCCAATGCTTTTTTTTCATATGGTAGCCCGGCAATACTGCCCCGGGGTACTCTTCCCTTAGCTCTATGGCTTTATCTGGGTTGCATTTTACATTGAATTGCAACGGCTGTGTATCTAATGGCAAAAGCAAAAATATTTTGCCATTTACTTTGTACACTATCACATCGTCGCCAAAAGGAAAGCCTTCCGTTACGGAAGGCTTTCCTAAAACATATTCCCTTAATGATTCTATGTCCATAGCGGGGTTATCTCAATATAGTTACATCGCCCCTTACCTGGTAGTTAATGCCTGTTGAAAGCAGGAAGTCAATTACATAATAGTAAGTAGCATCCGGCAGGTTCTTGCCATTGTAGGTGCCCCTCCAGTCGTTTCGGTAGTTTTGAGACTGGAATACCCGGCTGCCATAGCGGTTGAACACCTGGACTTTCACGTTCTGCAAACAACCAAACTGGTCGTATACCATCCAGGTATCGTTCACGCCATCGCCATTTGGCGTAAAGGCATTTTTCACTTTTATACAGTATGGCAATACAGTTACAGTTACCGTGTCGCTGCTGCTGCAGCCTTCGGCGTTAGTGGCTGTAAGTGTGTAAACGATAGTTTCCTGTG
This sequence comes from uncultured Ferruginibacter sp., assembly GCA_964426665.1. Taxonomy (GTDB): domain Bacteria; phylum Bacteroidota; class Bacteroidia; order Chitinophagales; family Chitinophagaceae; genus Ferruginibacter. The sequence goes on from CAYRRL010000319.1 coordinate 621, forward strand.
GCCTTACCGACATTGGCGTAAGGGTAGTTTCGCCTGTGAGATACGTAGTTGGGCTCCATGCAAAGCTGGTTGCGTTGCTGCCTACCGAGCCATTCAACTGTGCATCCACGCCTAATACTACGGATACGCCTGGCCCTGCATTTACTGTTGGCGGCTGCGTCACTATTACCGATACAGTGTCTTTGTCCTGGCAATTGCCGGTTTGTGCTGTTACTACATATTCAGTAGTAGTGGTTGGGTTTACCGCAGTTGGGCTGGCTGCCGTAGTGCTGTTAAGGAAAGTAGCAGGCGACCAACTGATGCTTTCTGCATTGGTATTAGTATTAAGAACAACTGATGCTTCGCCGCAAATAACAGT
>CAYRRL010000319.1:988-4349 GCA_964426665.1 uncultured Ferruginibacter sp.
TCTTCCCTTGTGCTTAATACAAGGTCGTTCGCTACGCCCACCGTAGCAGAAACAACCACCGAGCAACTGTTGGCATCTTTTACTGTAATGCTGTACCCACTTGCACCCAGCCCGTTAAAGGTGCTGTCTGGCTGGAAGTTTACACCGTCTTTGCTATACTGCAGCGGCCTTGTGCCACCAGTGGTTGTTACAGTTACAGAACCTGTAGGCGCTGTGGTGTTGCAACCAGCGCTGCCGGCAGAAGCTGTTGCCACTAACGGATTAGGCTGTGTTACTGTAATGCTCGAGTCTTTTAAACATCCATTGGCATCCCTTATATGCACAATGTATGTGCCTGCCACCACAGCAAAAGAATCGTCTGACTGGTAAGAGCCGGCATCTAAAGCGTATTCAAAAGTACCTGTACCGCCCGATGCTGCTATTACAATACTGCCGCTGTTATCTGCAAAGCATTTCACATTGTTTACTGTGTAGGTAGCCGTAATCGCTGCAGGCCCTGTTACTATTATGGTTGTGTCTTTTGTACAGCCGTTGTTGTCCCTTATTCTTATTATGTGTGTACCTGGCCCTACCGGTAATGAATCATCTGACTGGTATGGGTTGGCATCAACAGCATACTCAAATGTGCCTGAACCGCCACTAACCACGTTTACAATCACACTGCCGTCATTGCCGCTGTTGCATCGTGGACTATTTACAGTATAGTTTGCAAAAATGGGGCCTGGCAGTTCTATGGTTACAATAGTGTCCCTTGCACAATCATTTGCATCTTTCACTTTTATATAATAAGTGCCTAGAGCCAGGTTGCTAAACGAACTGTCTGACTGCCATGTAACACCGCTATCGCTTGAGAACTGAAGCGGCGGCACGCCATTTTGCATGTGAATATTTACTGAACCGGTTGGAGTGGTACAGTTCGCATTTGTTACATCAAAGTTCACACGCAGGTTTGGAAGGAAAATCTGGATAGTGTCTGCACCTACCTGGTCAACACCGGGGTTGTCATAACTTTCGTACGTAGCCCTTATCAGCAATGTATTTAAACCTGCCGGAAGGCGCTGCAATGCACACAGGTTCCTGAAATCAACCCTCAAAGATGCTGAATCAAGGAACGAGGTATCGCCGGTTGCAAGGAAAGTGCCGGTTGTATCAAACAGTTCAACACGCTTAAAGAGCCTTGGCCCTGCAATAGGCACAAAACGCCAGCTTTCATTCATGCCTATCTGGCCCCATGGCGCATCGCTTGCCCTGCGGCCGGGTGCCATTAAGCCTCTTGTGCGTGAGAAATCCTGTATGCCCACCATCGCCCTGCCTTGGTTCCAGGTAAGGCAGTTTTGCATATCAAACAAAAATACTTCTATCACACCTATGCCTTCATACAACACTATCTGGTGCGTATTTTCTATAAGTTCATCGCAATCATACAATGGCACCTTGTAGAAGCTTAATACCCACCTTCTGTTAGGTGCCTGCCCCGTTACATTGTATTTAATACGCTGAGTAGGGTTAGGCTGGTGTTGTGGGTCAAGGTCATGGTATGGCCCCATTATCAATGCCCTGTTGTAGAAATCGCTTGGCAAATTCTGTGGCGCCCCATTATTAATTATATTCCAGTGGCTAAATTGGTTTGCCTCGGTAAGATCGAAAGAAACATAGCCATTCGTGCTTGCCACTAATGCATTATAAATAGTTCCAAAGAATGGGAATGAGAAAGGCAGGTTAATTACATCTGTGTACCTGTCATCAATCCTTAACTCTACCGAAGGCCCTTCATTGCCCGGGTCCGAGTATGGGTTAAAGCAACCAGCAGCGCTTAATGGGTTAACCGCATACCGGTCAGAAAGTTTATGAATATCTGGTATAATTGCCTGTAATGTAAAACATGTATCGCCGCCACCGCATGTAAACGAGGTATCTCTTGAACAAGAGAAAGCGAATGTTGCAGGTTGCAATGGTGGTATTTGTGCACATATCCCAAAAGTTCCTTGGTTTAATACCCCGCCATTTGACCAAACCCTTATCCATACAGTACTGCCGGGCGTAAGCCCTGTTGCTGTAATATAAGGCATGCCTGTATTAGCGCTTCCATTATCATCGCAAAGCACCAACTGCAAAACGCCATTACAGCTATCAGCTTTGTAAATAGCCATTGCTGCATCGGTAAGCGTACCGGCAATAGTATTAATATTCAGAGCGCCTGCCCGTGGCACAACTGCACTAAACCATACATCAGAACCCTGATAATCGCCGCAGCCCGGGTCTGGCACACTTGAAGTGCCGAAAGAACCTTCGTTGCTGAAGTTTTGATAATTGCATATATCAGATGTAACCAGCGCTATTGCTCCGCATGGGTTATCATTTACAGGAGGGGGCGGTGGTATGGTTACGCAAATACCAAAAGTGCCGTTATTATTGTTTCCATCTTCCCAGAACCTTATCCACAATGTATCGCCGGGGGTAAGCCCGCCAATAGTCATTTTAGGCATGGTCCCTGCACCATCATCATCGTCGCATTCTATTAATGTAAGGTTATTGCAGGTGCCACTGTAAACGGCCATGCCGCCATCAGTTACTACGCCTGCCTGTGTATCAAATGTAAGCGCCCCATCGGCAGGTACAATTACATTAAACCAAACATCGCCACCAGCATAGTTGGCACAACCTGGCGCAGGCACTCCTGCTGTGCTGAAGGCGCCATCATTAGTAAACTGCTGGAAGTTACAGGCAGCTTCTACAGGCAGGCTGGTAGATGTGCATGGGTTATCGTTTACCGGAGGTGGGGGTGGTATTGTAGCGCAAATACCAAAATTGCCATTGTCATCATTAAAAGATTCCCATACCCTTACCCATAAAGTATCGCCGGGAGCAAGCCCGCCTACTGTTATTTTTGGCATATTACCAGTACCGTCGTCGTCATCGCATTCTATCAATGTGAGGTTATTGCATGTACCGCTGTAAACAGCCATGCCGCCATCCGCAAAATCAATAGACTGGGTATCAAAAGTTACAGCGCCTTCTGCCGGAACTACCACTTTAAACCATACATCGCCACCGTCATAGCTTGCACAACCCGGGTCGGGCACAGTAGCCGTGCCAAAAGAATTTTCGTTGCTGAATGTTTGATATGTACATGTTGCTGCTACTGGTATTTCTATTGCACCGCAAGGGTCATCATTAACAGGGCCGGGAGGAAGCAGTTTTACGCAAATACCAAAAGTACCAGGGTTATCGTTTCCAAATTCCCAAAACCGTATCCATATGGTATCACCAGGCACAAGCCCGCCTGCTGTTATTGCAGACATCAATCCATTATCGCTGCCATCATCATTACATTCAATTAAAGTAAGGTTGTTGCAAGACC
>CAYRRL010000320.1:0-1092 GCA_964426665.1 uncultured Ferruginibacter sp.
GAAAAGCAGCCATTTTATTTTTATATACCCTCAAAAAAATAATCGAATGTTATAAGCTCATCATTTCCTTAAACTTCACCGCCTGCCGCCTGCTCACTTCTATTTTTTCCCCGCCCTGCAATTCCAGCAACAAACCGCCATTAAAGTAAGGCTCTATTTTGTCAATCATCCGCATGTTCACAATATGCTTTCTATTGGCACGGAAAAAAGTTTTTTCATCCAATCTCTCCTCTAAAGCGTTCAGCGATTTCAAAATTAGCGGTTTGTTGGTTCCAAAAAAAACTTTTGCATAATTGCCCACGCTTTCAAACAGCCTTACTTCACTCAGCTTTACAAACCAGCAGCGCTCTCCGTCTTTTACAAACACCTGGTCGTTTTCGGTAAGCGTGCCACGAAGCCCATTCTGCTGGTTTATTTCTTTTTCATCGGCCTGTTGCATTTTTTGCAGTGCATCTGCCAGCCTGCCGGGTTCAATTGGCTTCATAAGGTAATCAAGCGCATTTACCTCAAATGCCTTCAACGCATATTCATCATAGGCTGTAGTGAATATTACATGCGGGGCTTTGTCAAGGTCCTGCAACAGGTCGAAGCCCGTTTTGCCCGGCATTTGTATGTCTAAAAAAATTAAATCGGGGTTGTGCAAATCAATTTTTTCCACACCCTCTGCTGCATTGGCTGCTTCGTCCACTATTTCTATCTGTGGAAAGTCCTGCAGCAATTTTTTTAGCTCGTTTCTTGCCAAACGTTCGTCGTCAATAATAATCGCTTTGTGCATAGTTGTTTATTTATACGTTATTCAGGCTTTTTGTAAAATCCGGTGCTGTCATTACAGGCATAATCACTTTTGATTCTACAATTTCGCTGCTTAAATTTTTTATGTCGAACCTGGCCTTGCCCTGGTATAAAAGGTTCAGCCTGTCTTGTGTGCTTTTAATGCCAAATCCCTCTGTATTAATACTGCCGTTCAGCTGGCCTGAGTTTTGCACCAATATTTCGTGGTGGCCAGCCACATAATCGCTCACAATCCTTATCATGCCGCCATTTATTTTTTTGCTGATGCCATGCTTAATGGCGTTTTCCACCAATGTCTGC
>CAYRRL010000320.1:1102-4343 GCA_964426665.1 uncultured Ferruginibacter sp.
GGCGGCACAGGCTGGCTCAGGGTATCTTCATCAATATCCATTTCAATTGTGAGGCGTTCTTCAAAGCGCATTTTTTCCAATGCCAGGTAATCTTTCACAATGCCGAGTTCTTTTTCTAATGGAACTGTTTCCAATTTTTCTGCCTGCATGCTGCTACGCAATATATTGCTGAGCTCTGTGATTGCCGTTCTTGCACGGGCCGGGTTTTCATCTACCAGCGCCCTTATGCTGTTAAGCGCATTAAAAATAAAATGCGGGTTGATGTGCGACTTGATTGTTTTTAACTCCAGTTCCTTCACCATTGATTGCAGCCTCAACGTATTTAGCTCCTGCTTTCTGTTGTGCTCAACATAATGGTACAAATAATAAATAAGGTTCCATATAAGCAGCAGAAAGAAACTGTTGATAGCATTGATGGTTATTTCGCTTAAAAGAGTGTAATTAGATGTGCCTTTCAGCTTAAGGTTCATCATATCCAGCAGCCTTGATGCGGCGATATTGCAAAAGGCATTAATAATGGCAAACAAAATAGTAATCAGCACAAAAGAGCTTATTTGCTTTTGGATGCTTTTTTCAAGAAAACGGTATTCTTTTATCATCATCCGCATCAGGTGCGATACCAGCAGGCCAGTTAAAACCGCCACAGCTATGCGTAAAATCAAAATAGTATTATCGCTGCCTTGCTTTTCGGCAGACAGTGTAAGGTAAAAAAATGCAGTAATGGCAAAATTGGTTCCCCACCCGCCCAACTGGCACATCCAGTATCTTGACAAATTCTTCATAATTACAAAACAAAGTTACAGGCGCACCAGCGGCTTCAGCCCCTGTTTTGATTAATGGCGAAATGCTGTTGTAAGAGGTTAAAGCCTAAAGTAAGCAATAATAGGCACCTAATACATTTATTTGAGGCAAAAAGAAATTTGGGCCCCGTTATTTTGATGTTAGGCTCAAAGCAGTATTTTTGGCGGCACAAATAAAACAGGCAAACAAAAAACAATACCATGTCAAGTTCACACTCTAAATCACACGAGCCTAACGCCATGTCAAATGGCTTTGTAAGGCTTACAATAGTAATCGCCCTTGCACTGTTGGCAATCTTATTATGGAAGACTTGCGGCAGGGACCTGCATTCTGAAGGGCATGGCACAGGCCATGGCGGCGAACATAATGCCGCAGCAGTTCACGAAGCGGCGCATGAAACTGTTTCGGAGCATGCCGCTGCAGCTGCAGGCAAAGTGGATGAAGCTACAGGGGATTTTATTTATGACCTTGGCAAAATGGTGACTATTGATTTGCCAAACGCCGCAGGCAAACTGGAAGTGGGCGAAAACTCAACCGAAAACAAACTTTTTCATTTCCTGTCTGATAAATCAGCAGTGCTTGATACCGTGAAAGGCAACTGGTACGAATTGACCAATGTAAAATTCAAAACCGGCGGCGCTGTTATTGATTCTTCCTCTTTGGTTCAAATAAAAAATATTGCGGCTATTTGCAAGGCTTTCCCTTCTGCTCAATTTAAAGTGGGCGGCTATACAGATAACAGCGGAGATACTGCCAAAAACGTTGCTTTGTCTCAAAAGCGTGCCGATGCAGTGTTGGGAGAATTTAAAAAAGCTGGCGTAAGCGCTGCTGCATTTACAGGCGCTAAAGGTTATGGCCCGGAGCACCCCATAGGCGACAATGCCACGGCAGAGGGCAGGGCCATGAACCGCAGGGTTGCTGTGAATGTGAAAGCAAAATAAAACTGCAAAATATTTTTCAGGTTGTACACCCCGGCAGTATTGCCGGGGTATTTTTTTAACAAGCCCCCAAATTAACAATCCCCGGTTGGGAACAGCCGGGGAAATAAAACCAACTACAAATGAGAAAAATTGATTTGTCTGATAGCATAAAAGTAAAATACTGCAAGGATATTTAAGATACTTAATTTATGGTAGCCGTTGGCAGCTTTTAGAACTGTTTGCTTAACAACCGCTTAACCACCGGGCAAAAAAGATATGCCAGCTTAACCCCAACTTTGTATTATGAGGTCTGCCACGCTCAGATGGATAATGGTTGGATGCAGTGTTATCATTGCGTTCATAATAATAGCACAAATCTATTGGCTCAGGCATATCTATAATTTAGAGAACCACCAATTCAAAAGGAATGTGCTTAAAAGCATAGAAGCTGTGCTTGATGAAACGGGCATTGCAAAAAACCCCGGGAAACCCATTAAGGATATTATTGACAGGGTGGATGAAAACACATTTGTTGTTGAAATAGGGCAAATGCCGCTTAAGGATTCTTTAAAATACCATTTGAGCACACAATTTGAATATTTTGGGGTATGGTCATATTGCAAAGTGGCTGTGTTCAACAAACAAAAAAACACCATTGCATATAGTTTTGATTTGGAAGCTGCAACCCCCAATAATTGGGAGCCGGTAACTTTAAAAATACCTGCTCTTGATAAGGGGCGCAGCTATATTGTATTGTATTTCCCTTACCGGAGCAAATACATCATTCAGGAAATGTCATTCTGGATTGTAACGGCTGTGTTGCTATTGCTGTTATTGATTGCCCTTTCGATAGCATTGCTCTACCTGTACCGGCAAAAATTCTTAAACGAATTGCAAAAGGACTTCGTAAATAATTTTACCCATGAATTTAAAACACCGCTGGCAGTAATGAAAATTGCCAGCGACGTGCTTGTACAGCCTGGTATTGAAAACAAACCGGAAAGGCTGGCTAAATACAGCAAAGTTGTAAAAGAACAAACAGAGCACTTGCAAAGCCAGGTAGAAAGGCTTCTTAAAACGGCGGCGGTGGAAAGCAAAAAGCTATTGCTGAAAAAAGAGCCCTGCCAGCTAAATGAAACAATAGAAACAGCACTTAACCAGATAGCCCCCCTTATTTCAAGCAAAAACGCAATAGTTGATTTTGTGCCCGATGAAAACGAGCCTGTAATAAACGCCGATAAATCACAACTGCAACTGGTGGTGATAAACCTGGTTGAAAACGCAGTAAAATACTGCATTGTGCAGCCGCATGTAATAATAGAGTTAAAAAACGGGCAAAGCGACTATTACAGCATTATAGTTAAAGACAATGGCATTGGCATCGAGGAAAAAAATATGAAGTTTTTGTTTAAGAAATTTTACCGTGTGCCCACCGGCAACGTTCATAATGTAGCGGGCTTTGGGCTGGGGCTTAATTATGTAAAAAAAGTAGTGGACGCACATGATGGGAAAATAAGCAT
>CAYRRL010000321.1:0-4327 GCA_964426665.1 uncultured Ferruginibacter sp.
GTTACCGGTATTGACCTCAGTGAAGACAGCATTAAAGAAGCATTGCAGCATGAGGCAAGCAACCTGCATTTTTACAGGCATGATATGCGCCTGCCTTTCTGGATAAATTATTTTGATTACGCCTTTAACTTCTTCACCAGCTTTGGGTATTTTAATACAAGGCGTGAGCATGACAATGCCATACGCACCATTGCACAATCCATCAAACCCGGCGGTTGTTTTGTGATGGATTACCTGAACGTGCACTATGCAGAAAGCCATTTAGTTCACCAGTTTGATAAAGAGGTTGGCGGCGTGAATTATTTTATTACCAAATGGTTTGATGAAACACATTTTTATAAAAAGATTCAAGTGGAAGATGATGCTTTGGAAGAACCGTTGATCTATACAGAAAAAGTAGCCAAGTTTTCTCTGGGTGACTTTACAGAGATGTTTGCTTACCAGGGCTTGCAGATACAGGATGTGTTTGGCGATTATAATTTTGGCAATTATGATGTGAAGAAATCGCCAAGGCTGGTAATGATTGCAAAGAAAAAAAGTTGAGGATTCAAACAGTTTTAACGGAAGCAGAAATACAGCCTGATTATCAAACGCTGATCGAATGTAACTTAAGTCACAAACCTAAAAGATATTATCAATACTGACTTTGTTCATTTGCGCTGCCTGGCAATTTTTTGTGGTTTATCTGATTAACTTGTTTTGTAAATTTAGAACACTATTTAAGAATCAATTAATATGAAAAATTTTTTCTCTAAAAAAGGTATACTTTTTATTATCCTGTTGCCATTCTTCTCAGCAACAGCAACAGCCCAAAAGGGTTCGCCAAAAACTAATTATAAAAAAAATCCAGTATGGATACAGATGATGAATGATACATCTGCTAATTATTTTGAAACGGTAAAGGCTTTTCGTGAATATTTTAAGGAGAGGGCTTTGCCAAAAGAACCTTTTGAAGTTGAAGGGGAAGATGATTTTGAAAAAGAAGTAGGCCTTGAAGAAAATGAGGGCAAGAAAAAAAGCAAACGTGAATTGAGAAGGGAAGCAAGAAAGAAAAACCCCAATGAACCAGATTATGCAGCTGAGGTAAGGGCATTCAAAGGATGGTTTTACCGCATTAAACCCTGGGTTAAAGAAGATGGCAGCATTACTGGCCCGAAAGAACAGCAAGCCATTATAGACAGGCAACAAAGCGAATTAAGAGAAACGGAAAAAGCAAACGGCAAAAACTAACTTCTGAAAGTAACTCACATGAGAAAAAATATCTTTTGCATGCTGCTGCTTGTGGCAGCCGCATTTAACGCCTCAGCCCAATTGGCAAACTGGACAACAGGTTCCAACCCCGCATTTACTAATTTCCCTGTTAATGTGTCGGGCCAAATAAATGGCTTCTGCCGCATAAGCCAAATGAAATTCCATGCCACTGACCCGAACAGGCTGTATGCTGTTACTGGCGAAGGCGGCTTTTTTACCAGCAGCGATGCAGGCAGCAATTGGACAGTGAGGCCCTGCACGGAAACTAATACTAATAGTTTTGCCTCTATTTGCATCGACAGAACGAATGACCAGGTAATTTATTTAGGTTCAGGCGATGCCAATTATTATTCCAATGGTTCGGGCATTTATAAATCTACTGATGGTGGCGCTACAATGGTTCAAACCACACTTACCAACCGTTTGGTAGTTGAAATATTACAGGACCCCAATAATGCATCCACATTTGTAGCAGCCACTAATGGCGGAATATATAAGTCAACAAATAATGGCAGTACCTGGGCGGCTACCACCTCAACCGGCCTTCAGTTTTCCGATTTAAAACAAGGCGCAGGGGCAAACGCTTCTTATTTATTTGCTTGTACTAACGATAACGCATCCCGCTTTTTCCGGTCCACGGATTTTGGAAGCACATGGACAGAAATAACTACCGGCTTTACAACGGCCACTTCATTTATCCAGGCGGGCGGCAGAATAGCCACCACACCGGCAGACCCCAATGTGGTTTATTTTGAAAGGATTGGAGGCGGGGGCATCGTCCACAAGTCAAATGACGCAGGGCTCACGTTTACACTAAAAAAAGGCCAGGGTAGCGGTACTCTTGCAAACCCTTATCTTACTTTTTATGACTATGACAATGCTAATGGCCTGAATGGCCAGGGCAATTATAATAACTGCATTGCTGTGGATGCGAACAATCCTGCAAAAATATGGCTGCATTCCCACTCTACCTGGGTATCTGTTGACAGCGGGGCTACCTGGACAAGGCAAACATACTGGGCATCTGTTGTGCACACAGATATGCACCAGGTAACTCAAAGCCCTTTTGATGCGGCTAAGCTGTACAGTTGTAATGACGGCGGGGTATGGTTAAGTACTGATGGGGGAAGCAACTGGGTACCCAAAAGCAACGGGTTATATGCGTACGAAGTGTATAATAACTGTGGCCGGGCAAGTAATACCGACCGGAATAACATTACCCTAGGCACTCAGGATAATGGGAGGGTTTACCGCACTGCCAATGGCTGGTTTACAGACAGAGGCGGCGATGATAACAGGCAAAAGGAATATGATTATTTGCCCAATGGTGGCAACTATTACGAGAAAACCCAGAATATAAAAAGAGCTGCCGGAGGCGGGGGCACTACATCCGCAGGGTTTACTACCAGCGGCAATTTTTGGGAGTATTTGGCTTTTAACAGGAGCAACCCGAACCTGGGCTTTATGTGGTTTTCCAATAATAACCTTTACCGGACAACCAATTTATCTGCTGCCCCACCCACATGGGCTTCAGTATTTACATTTACCCAGCCCGTAAGGGCAATGCATAGCTGCATTGCAGATGTAAACCGTTTGTATGTAATTACCAGCGACGCTAAAATCCATGTTTCCTCCAATGCATTGAGTGCAACACCCACTTTTACTACTTACAACCTGCCATCTTCATCCGGTTCGCTGGCCAGCATTGCTGCTATTGCCAACAATGCCAATACGGTGTATATTTCAATTAATAACAGTGTCTATGTTTCCACGGATGCCGGCGCTAACTGGGCCAACATCACCTATAACCTTCCTAATGCCAACCACAGGAGAATACTGTCTGAAGAATTTGGCGGCACGCAAGAGTTGGTTTTTGTGGCCACTAACAATGCCGTGTATTACAAAAAAGCAGGGCAAAATAGCTGGACAAATTACAGTACTAATCTTCAGGCCCGAAGATCCCCCACTAATTTTACAATGTATGATGACGGTACCAGCCAATCATTGCTCCGGTATTATTCCTATGGCAGGGCGGTAATGGAAACGCCGTTTGGCAATTTAAGAAGCCTATCGAGTTCATTTATTGTAAGCCAGAAATTGTATTGTGCAACTGGCCAGCCGGTACAATTTTCTGATAATTCTACAGGTGATGTTACAAGCTGGTCATGGTCTTTCCCGGGCGGCACACCTGCAACTTCCACATTGCAAAACCCTGTAGTTACGTATAATTCACCCGGTTCATATGGAGCCACACTAACGGTAAGCGATGGAACCACAACCAGCACCTATTCACAGGCAAATGTTTTTTTGGTTATGGCATCTGCACCCACAGCAAATACCGGATGCAGCATACCTGCTAACAGTAATTCTGGCAATGGTTTTGGTATTGGCATCAGTTCGTTCACACTGGGCAATATTAATAATCCAACTTCCGGCAGCAATGGCGCTTATAACGATTATACCTGTTCCCAATGGGCAACTTTAACGCAGGGAAATACCTATAACGCTACCATCACAACCGGCACTACCAATGCAGAAGGCGCAAGGCTGTATATTGATTTAAACAATAATGGCATTTTTGAATCCGGCGAATCCCTCATCAGTTACCCAAGCAATACAGCGGGTACAAGAACACTTTCATTTACCGTTCCATCTTCAGGGGTAACACTTAATACAGGGTTGCGGTTAAGGGTGGTTTCACGTTTCAATAATATTCCAACTGATGCTTGCAATGTAAGTACTTATGGGCAAGCAGAAGACTACACCGTATATATACTCCCAATTCCTTCGGCAGTATTGTCAAATGGCACCGGTTCTTCAAGTATTTGCGTAGGCCAATCTGCCAATCTAAAAGTAAACATCACAGGCGGAACTTCCCCTTACACGGTTATAGTGTCCGACGGAACCAATGCCCAAACGGTAAACAACTATACGCCCGGATCTGATTTTTCAGTTTCGCCAACGGCAAATACAAACTATTCGTTGGTAACGGTAACGGATGTGTTTGGCACATCTATACCTGTATCAGGATTGGCTCCCGTAACAATTATCCCTTACAACATTACAGCCAGTGCAG
>CAYRRL010000322.1:0-4302 GCA_964426665.1 uncultured Ferruginibacter sp.
ATACCTCCTTTGGTAGATTTTTAAAGAGGCGCAAAGATAGGGGGATAATGTTTACAGAGCAATTTTTATTTGGAAGTTGATTTTTGGGGTATTTGCGGCCCTGGCACGGCTGTTTGCATGGTGATTTTTGTTGCCTGCACGGCAATGATGGTTCTTAATCCGGCGGTTATGGTTTCCTGCATTCCACATATGCGCTTTTTTGAAGGCTCTAATGAGGGTTTAGGCAGCATTGAGCGCCCCGCCCCGGCATGAACTGTAATTTGGAATTTGAACAAGGCTAAAGGATATTTGGCAAATGTTTACAGGCATAATTGAAACTACAGGTATAATTGAAAAGATAACATCCACGGGCACAAACAAAACCTTTTGGGTAAAATCCCCTGTTTCATCTGAATTAAAGGTTGACCAAAGCGTTTGCCACAATGGCGTTTGCCTTACTGTGGAGGCCGTGAATGATGGGGCCCATCAATTGACTGCTATTGAGGAAACAATTATTAAAACAAACCTTGGCGATTGGCAAGCAGGCGATTTAGTAAACATTGAACGCTGCCTGCAAATGAATGGGCGGCTGGATGGGCATATTGTGCAGGGCCATGTGGACACAACTGCGGTTTGTACGTCTGCTTACGATAAAGCAGGGAGTTGGGAATATAGTTTTGAAATAGATAAACAGTTTGCGGGCCTGATTATTGAAAAAGGCTCAATTGCTTTAAATGGCATCAGCCTTACTATTTTTAATGTAAAGGATAATGGCTTCACTGTTGCGATTATTCCCTACACATTCAACCATACTAATATGCAGCAATTAAAAGCTGGCAAAAAGGCGAATATCGAATTTGATATGATTGGGAAGTATGTGAACAGGATTCAGGAGTTGAAGAAATAATCACTCCACATGCACCTGCTTTTTTATAACAGCCCCTTCGCTTGCTTCCGGCAAAAACTGCCTTTCTTTTACCAAATAGCCATTGCCCTTTTCGCAGATGTGGACTCTTAAATTATCTATGCTGTATGGGTTCCCATCGGGTATGTCGGCAATGTTTGAGTAACGTATATCATGCCCGTCAACGATTACTACGCAGCCGCTGCCAATAGCTTCCATTTTATTGCCTTCCGTAATCAACATGCCTGTGTCTTCCCCAAGCCCAATGCCAATGCAGGAAGGATTGGTGGCAATAGCCTGCGCCAGCCTTGTAAAGCGCCCACGCTTTTCAAAATGGCTATCGATAATTACATCATCAATACAACCAAGCCCTGTGGTCATTTTTACTTCGCCCTTTAAATGCGCTTTTGATGCGTTGCCTTCATAAATCATGGTATTGCTCATAGCCATTGCCCCTGCGCTGGTGCCAGCAATGGTAAAACCCTCTTCGTTTTGGTAACGCTCCAGTAAAATGGATAAAAATTTTGTGCCGCCAAAGGTGGATGACAAACGCAATTGGTTGCCGCCGCTAAACATTACAGTATCACATTTTTGTATCCTTTCAATATATTCTTCATTCAAAGCATCGGCACGGTTACGGATGTGCATTACGTTAATGTTGATACAGCCTATTTTCCCAAAAGCATCAATATAATTTTCACCCACTTCATAAGGTATCATGGAAGCGGTGGTAATAACTTCAATTCTGGCTGTGGTGCCGCCACTTTCTTTTACAATACGGTGAAGGATTCCGAGTTCAAAAAAGTTGAGGTTGTTGCGGTTTATTTCGCCCTTTTCCAAGTCAGTCCCCTTGTCTTCTGCGCCGCCAATAGCAATTAATTTCCCTTTGGGTAAGCTCATGCTGTTTGTTTACTGATTAACGCAAAAATAGGGGAAATCGTGTTTGATGATTTATGGTAAAAATCAAAATAGATTTTTTGCCAACCAAACTCTTTCCCCTAATTTTCAATTTCTTCATTCCGCCAGCCGGCGGCAAACAAAACCAAACTAACGATATGAAAATTGCAGAAATCAAAGTATTGAAAGGCCCTAACTACTGGAGTGTGCGCCGCCCAAAACTGATACAGATGAAACTTGATTTGGAAGAAATGGAGCAGAAGCCAACTAATACTATTCCCGGGTTCAGGCAGCGGCTTGAAAAAATGTTCCCCACTATGATTGAGCACAGGTGCAGCGTAGGCGAAAGGGGCGGTTTTTTCCAGCGCATTGAAGAAGGCACCTGGATGGGGCATGTGATTGAGCACATTGCTTTGGAGATACAAACACTTGCTGGCATGGATACTGGCTTTGGAAGGACAAGGGGCACTGGGGTGGAAGGCGAATATTATGTTGTATTTAGTTACATGGAAGAAGATGCAGGCGTGTACGCTGCCAAAGCAGCAGTAAGGATTGCGCAGGCGCTTACAGATGCCGCTGCATACAACTTAGAAGAAGACATACAGAAATTAAGGGAAATAAGGGAAGACACAAGGCTTGGCCCTTCTACCGGCTGCATTGTGGAAGAAGCTGCCAAAAGAAACATACCGTACATAAGGCTGAACAAACAAAGCCTTGTGCAACTTGGCTACGGCGTTCATCAAAAAAGGATAAGGGCAACTATTGCGTCAACAACATCAAACATAGCTGTTGATATTGCCTGCGATAAAGAAGAAACAAAACTGTTGCTTGAAGCAGCAGAAATACCAGTGCCAAGAGGAACGGTGATAAGAACAGAAGAAGGCCTGAAAGATGCGGTAGCGAAATTTGGCTACCCGCTGGTGATTAAACCCATAGACGGAAACCATGGCAAAGGCAATACCACCAACATTACAACGTGGGAGCAGGCTACAAAAGCCCTTGAAGCTGCAAAAGTGTACGGCCGCAATGTAATTGTAGAAAAATTTATTACGGGTTACGACTTCCGCTGTTTAGTTATCAACAACAAATTTATTTGCGCCGCACTCCGTACACCTGCAAGTGTGGTAGGCGATGGCGAACACAGCATTCAATGGCTGATTGATGAAACGAATAAAGACCCACGCCGTGGCTATGGCCATGAAAAAGTGCTGACGCAAATCACCATTGACCAGTTTACTCAAAAGATGATGGATGATGGGGGTTTTAATCTGCAAACAATTCCCAAAAAAGGCGAAAGGGTTTTGCTAAAACCGACAGCCAACCTTTCCACCGGCGGCACATCCACAGATGTTACTGACGAAGTGCACCCTGCCAATGTGTTCATGTTTGAACGCATCGCAAAAATTATCGGCCTTGATATTTGCGGCATTGATGTAATGGCAACAGACTTGCGTACCCCAGTAAGCGAAAACGGCGGCGCAATATTGGAGGTGAATGCAGCGCCGGGCTTTAGGATGCACATTGAACCGGCAGAAGGCTTGCCAAGAAATGTGGCAGAGCCTGTAATTGATATGTTGTTTCCAAAAGGAAGCATTGGCCGCATCCCAATCATTGCAGTTACAGGAACCAATGGCAAAACAACCACAACACGTTTAACAGCACATATTGCAAAAAGCGCAGGAAAAAAGGTAGGCTATACCACCAGCGATGGCGTGTACATACAAAACCAGTTGATGATGAAAGGCGATTGCACGGGCCCTGTTTCGTCTGCCTTTGTATTAAAAGACCCAACGGTTGATTTTGCTGTGCTGGAATGTGCAAGAGGCGGTATTTTAAAGAGCGGGCTTGCATTCCAAAATTGCGATGTGGCTGTTGTTACCAATGTTGCTGCAGACCATATTGGCCTGGGCGGTATTAATACAGTGGAGCAAATGGCAAAAGTAAAAGCAGTTGTGCCTGAAACTGTTTTCAACCATGGCTTTGCTATTTTAAATGCAGAAGATGATTTAGTATATGCTATGAGGGAAGGGCTGAAATGCAATATTGCATTGTTCAGCATGGATGAAAACAACAAGCGCATAAAAAAGCATTGTGCCGATGGCGGGCTTGCAACGGTATATGAAAACGGCTATGTTACCATAATGAAAGGCAACTGGAAAATACGTGTGATGGCTGCAAAAGATATCCCATTGACATATGAAGGAAAGGCATGGCACAATATTGCCAATTGCCTGCCCGCTGTAATGGCCACTTATCTCTACCGTGATATTACCATAGAGGACATCAGGCAGGGTTTGCTGACTTTTATCCCCGGCGAAAGCCTTACACCCGGCCGATTGAACTTTTTCCACTTTAAAAACTTCACCTTTCTGGCAGATTTTGCACACAACCCACACGGCTTAAAATTGCTGTGCGATTTTGTAAGCAAGCTGGACTACAAAACAAAAATTGGCGTTATCAGCGGCACTGGCGACAGGCGTGATGAAGACATTATGGAGCTGGGCGAAATTACTGCCGGTTAT
>CAYRRL010000323.1:0-4292 GCA_964426665.1 uncultured Ferruginibacter sp.
AAGAAGGCGGGAAGAACCTGCACGAAGAAGAGTTTTTTAAAGCACAATTAAATCGCCTTGGCAAAAGCGGCTTAAAATTCTCTTACACCAAGATTACAAATAATAATGACGGGCAAAGATTGGTGGACACAATACAGGATTTAATGCACAACGATATTAATATCATCGTTTACAATTTTGTTGATATGCTTAGCCATGCCCGTACAGAAATGGAAGTGCTGAAAGAACTGGCCGGCGATGAAACAAGCTACCGCAGCATTACGCATAGCTGGTTTGAGCATTCGCCGCTGCACCAGGCATTGAAAAAGATTTCCGAAAAAAACATCACCGTGATTGTTGGCACGGACCATGGAAGCGTAAGGGTAAAAACACCGGCTAAAGTAATTGGCGACAAACAGACAACGGCCAACCTCCGCTACAAGCATGGGCGCAATTTGAATTATGAAGCAAGGGATGTATTGGCTTTCCGTGACCCAAGGCAGGCAGGCTTGCCGGTACCCAACGTAAATTCATCTTTCATCTTTGCCAAGGAAGATATTTTTTTATGCTACCCTAACAACTACAACCATTTTGTGAACTACTATAAAAATACATTCCAGCATGGCGGGATTAGTTTGGAAGAGATGATTGTGCCTATAGTAAGAATGACGAATAAATAAATATTAGTTAATCCACAGTTTGTGGAGAAACTTTTTTTGCTAATGGTTGTTATTAAATGAAGTTGCAGCAGTTATTATGAAGTACAATCAGCACACATTAGATAAAATAGAAAGAATTGCAGAAGAAAGCGGTTATGTAATCCGATACGAAAGAGGCACATTCCAAAGCGGTTATTGTATCCTGCAGTCTAAAAAAGTAATTGTTATCAATAAATTCTTTCAGGCAGAAGGCCGCATTAATACATTGATTGACCTGATGCCACAGTTGGAAATAAACTTTGACGCCCTCACACATGAAAGCCAAAAGATGTATGATGAGATTATGAGCGTGGCAACAGAAAAGTAAATTATTGTACTTGGATATAAAAAAGGCAGCTAACACAATTTGCTGCCTTTTTGCTTATTGCCTATTGCCTATTTTTGCTTTTTATGCATTGCCCACCTATTAAAATAACATTCCTCGGCACAGGCACCAGCACTGGTGTGCCAATGGTGGCATGCAGTTGCGAAGTGTGCACTTCATCAAACCCCAAAGACAAAAGATTAAGGAGCAGTATTTTGGTTGAAAGCGAAGCGACAAGCTTTGTAGTTGACACAACCCCTGATTTCCGCTATCAAATGCTGCGGCTGAATGTAAAAAAACTGGATGCTGTTTTATTTACGCACCCACACAAAGACCATATAGCCGGCCTTGATGATGTAAAGGCATTTAATTTTTTCAGCGGCAAGGCAATGCAGGTGTATGCAAACGAAATGACAGAAAAAGCATTGCGCCGGGAATTTATGTATGTGTTTGACGAGGAAAAATACCCGGGCATACCTGAAATTACTTTAAACAGGGTAGCGCTTGCCCCTTTCATTATTGGCGATATCCCGGTTGTGCCAATTTTGGTTTGGCATTTAAAGATGCCCGTGCTTGGTTTCCGCTTTGGCAAGTTTACGTACATAACAGATGCCAACAGGATTGATGAAGAGGAAAGAAAAAAAATTATTGGCAGCCAGGCCATGGTGGTAAATGCGTTGCGCCACAAAGAACACCTTTCCCATTTTTCATTGAGCGAGGCAGTGCAATTGGTAAACGACTTGCAGGTGCCACAGGCTTACTTTACCCACATCAGCCACCAGTTGGGGTTGCATGCTTCTGTAAGCAAAGAGTTGCCCTTGGGCGCCAATCTTGCTTATGATGGGCTGCAACTGCAGTTTGATTGAATTATTTTTCTTTTTTGCCGGGTTTGCATATCTTCATTGAATAAAATTATTTGCAAAGGCAGCATAGTTTTCTTTTCAATTTATCCCGCTAATACTCACTCAAGAGGACTGTCCATGAAAAGAAACTGTGGCCACCCGCCGGTTTGCTATTCTATTTATTGTGCAGTATGTGGAAGCAATTTGTTTCTGAATACCTCAGCTTTTCTAAAAAGGAAAGGACCGGCATTATTGCTTTGCTGGCTATTATTGCTGTATGCACTATTGCGCCTTTTTTCTTTCCATTTTTTATTAAGCCCGGCAAATACAGCAACAGCAAATTTGAAAAGGAGATAGCAGCATTGAAAATAAAACCCGCTGACTCTTTCGACAGGGCCCGGAAGCAGTATGCAGGCGATGATAATTACCAGCCATATAATGAGCCTTATGAAAAAAAATATTACAACAAAGAAAAGCATGAATGGGCAGGCAGCTTATTTTACTTTGACCCTAACACATTAAATGAAGCAGGCTGGCAAAAATTAGGGGTACGGGATAAAACCATTGCCACTATCAAAAACTACCTATCCAAAGGGGGCAGGTTTTATAAACCGGATGACATTAAGAAAATTTGGGGGCTTGATGAAGAGGTTGCCGGTAAATTAATCCCTTATATACAAATTGAAAAGAAAGAGTATACAAACAATTACACTGAAAAGCCAGCCTATGAAAAGAAAACATACACTCCTGCTGCAATTGATATCAATACAGCAGACACGACAGCCTTTATTGCATTGCCGGGTATTGGCAGCAAACTGGCGCAACGTATCATTACTTTCAGGGACAAGCTTGGCGGCTTTTATAAAGTGGAGCAAGTGGGCGAAACGTTTGGTTTGCCAGATTCCACCTTTCAAAAAATTAAACCAAGGCTTGCATTAAATAATGCATCAATAAAACAAATAAATATCAATACCGCCACCGTTGAAGAATTTAAAGCGCATCCATATATACGGTATGCAATTGGAAATGCTATTGTTCAATACAGGGCACAACATGGAAATTTTTCTTCGGTAAGCGATTTGAAGAAAATTATGCTGGTAACGGAGGCGGTTTTTAGTAAAGCGCTTCCTTATTTAAAGGCCCACTAAAAAACTAACGCCTGTTAGCTTGCTCAAAAATCCTTTATCTTGCAGCCGAATTTTAAACTGTATGAACTTTCAACAAAGCGAAATAACACAACAAGTGGCACAAACTGCCAGGGATTTTGCAAACCAGTATATCAGGCCGCATTTAATGGAATGGGATGAATCGCAGGAATTCCCATTGCATATTTTTAAAGAACTTGGCAAATTAGGTATGATGGGCGTGCTGGTGCCTGAAGAATATGGCGGCACAGGCCTTAGTTATTTTGAATACAATGTAATTATACAAGAGATAGCAAAAGTATGCGGCTCAATTGGCCTTTCTGTTGCGGCCCACAATTCTCTTTGCACAGGCCATATACTCACTTTTGGCAATGAAGAACAAAAGAAAAAATATTTGCCAAAACTGGCTACCTGCGAACATTTGGGCGCATGGGGCTTAACTGAGCCCAACACCGGCAGCGATGCAGGCAACATGAAAACAACTGCAGTGAAAGATGGCGACAATTGGATAATTAATGGCACTAAAAGCTGGATTACACATGGCAAGAGCGGCGACATAGCAGTTGTAATTTGCCGTACCGGCGAGCCGAGGGCAAAAGACAATTCCACTGCATTTGTAGTAGAACGTGGCACAGCAGGCTTTAGCGGCGGAAAAAAAGAAAACAAACTCGGCATGAGGGCCAGCGAAACTGCAGAGATGATTTTTGATAATTGCCGCATACCGGATTCGCAACGCCTCGGCAAGGTGGGAGAAGGTTTTAAACAGGCAATGAAAGTACTGGATGGCGGAAGGATTTCTATTGCAGCTTTGAGCGCCGGTATTGCAAAAGGTGCATATGAAGCATCCGTTCAATATGCAAAAGAACGTTACCAGTTTGACCAGCCCATTGCCAACTTTCAGGGCATAAGTTTTAAACTGGCTGATATGGCAACAGAAATTGCTGCCGCTGATTTATTGATTAACCAGGCTTGCGATTTAAAAATAAAAGGCCTGCCAATGACAAAGCAGGCTGCTATGGCAAAATATTATGCCAGTGAAGTAGCTGTAAAAGCAAGCACTGACGCTGTGCAAATATTTGGGGGCTATGGATATACCAAAGATTTTCCAGTGGAGAAATTTTACCGTGACAGTAAGTTGTGTACAATTGGCGAGGGCACAAGTGAGATACAGAAATTGGTAATTGCAAGGGAAGCTTTGAAATAATTGATAATTTAGCCCAACAATTTGTTGGTTTTTTTTATGAATTCCCACCCAATAAATTATCAACCGCCCCGCCCAGCATTGGGAACTTTTCTGTTACAT
>CAYRRL010000324.1:0-4286 GCA_964426665.1 uncultured Ferruginibacter sp.
TTCAACTTTTTCAACAACTGATAACGAGGGTGCTAATACTTCCATACTTATGAATGTGAGTTTAAAAAGTTGGCAAAAATAACGATATTTCCTGCAAAAACTACATATACAGAAGAATAAAATTACCAAAAGGAAACACTTTTAAAACAAAACACCCTAACAACCACTGTATTATGCCTTAAAAACAAAATACCCCGGCACACTGGGGGCATTATCAATACGAGCTATTTTGCTATGGGTTAATAATTTTCTTCCATTGGCATTTTGGCTACCTCGCTGGCCGGCACCATTTTGCCATCCAGGCAAATACAATACTCCGCATTTTTAAGCCTTTCCTCCACAAATTCTTTGTCAATTTGAGCAAAGTCTTTAATAAAATTATTTATAGGCAGCGCAAATGCATTAATACATGCCCCCGTTTTGTGAAGCCTGCCTGTAACGCCCTCTTTAAAAAAAGACAGGCCTCCCCTGATCTCCTTAGTGGTTTCACACAAAGTATTTTTAAGGTAGGATTGTGCAGCGCTTAAATTCCTGATAAGTATTGTAGAGTTTGGCAGGTGCAGGATGCCGGTATTTTTTTCCATACGCATCTTTTTCATTTCCGGTGAAACATTTGTGCCAAAGAGCAAATAGTATTCATAAAAAACACAATGGGAACATTCAAACAATACAAACTGCACATGTTTCTTTACAAGTTGTGAATAATTGCCCTGTTTGCCCGCAGCCCCCATCCCCCGATGCTTTTACTGAAAAACTGTGCACGGGGAATTTTATACACTCGATATTGCACAAGCAAGCATATAATTCCACGCCACGCAAAATTGGTTTATATTTATGGGAAGCATTTGATGCAAAAAATGCTTGCCTTTCAATTTAAAAATATAAGTGAAATATTGCGCCATTATATTTTGCTGCATAGCGATTAACAATACTGCATTAAGCCAAAACTATATCAGGGGGCAGGTGATGGCGCCGCACTACCAGCGCCTGTCTTCTGTAAAAATTACCTCTGCGGCCAACAAATCAATATTCAAAACAGACCGTTTTGGCAATTTTGGGTTTTCGTCAGTGGCCATGCAAGACACACTCACATTTTCATGCGACGGGTATGATACATTGACGATGCTGGTAAAAGCCGAGGAATACGCAAGGGTGGTTTTGAAACCACTGCCATCTTCTATCATTTTTATAAAAGACAATTCAACATTTATAATACCTGCCGGCAATAGTGAAGGCAATACAAGAGAAATTAAAAATGAAACATACAGCCACACGGCTGATTACAATTTCCAGCAAACATCGCTTGCGCCTGCTATTGCTTTCTCTGCCAACATCAACAGGGCATCGTACAGCAACATAAGAAGGCTGATAAATGATATGGATGGCCTGCTTCCGCCTTATGCGGTCCGGATTGAGGAAATGCTGAATTATTTCAATTTCCATTATACCGAGCCGGAAAAAGACAGCATGTTCCATTGCTCCTCTTACCTTACCAACTGCCCATGGAGCCAGGCAAGCCAATTGCTTTTTATAAACACCAGCGCCAGGAAAATTAATATGGCTACGGTGCCGCCGGGCAATTTGGTTTTCTTGCTTGATGTATCTGGATCAATGGACATGCCTAATAAATTACCGTTGATAACATCAGGTTTTATAAAAATGGTAAAAACATTGAGGGCAATAGATACAGTATCAATAGTAACTTTTGGGGAAACTGTGCAAGTATTGTTGGAAGGCGTGCCCGGCAGCGAAAAAGAAACTATCATCAAAGCCATAGAAAAAATCACTGCGGATGGTTACACGCCCGGCGAAGCTGGCATACGGCTGGCTTATAAAGTAGCAAAAAAACGGTTTATCAAAGGCGGCAACAACCGTATAATATTGGCTGCCGATGGCGACTTTAATGTAGGCATGAGCACTGAAAAAGACTTGATGGCGCTGATACAACAGGAAAAGCAAAGCGGCATTTACCTTTCCTGCCTTGGCGTGGGTTCTGGCAATTACAAAGACTCAAGGCTGTATGCCATGTCGCAAAAGAGCAACGGCAACTTTGCCTATATTGACAATGAACAGGAAGCCGAACGTGTGCTGGTAACCGATATTACCAAAACGCTTTTCACAGTGGCAGAAAATGTTTACCTAACAGTGCGTTTTAACCCGGCAGTTGTGCAGCATTACCGGCTGCTTGGGTATGAAAATGACAATACTGTATTAGCTGATACCATCAAACAATTGAAAGGCGGCGAAATAGGCTCGGGGCACTCTTTAATTGCCATTTTTGAAATTGTTCCAGCAGCAGGGCCGCCAGCAAATTTATTAGCAAATGCAGAGGTGCATTATAGAGTGCCCCAGCAAACAAAAGACCTATCAATTGCATTTGCCTGCCCCAATAATCTTTCATTGTTAAAGCAAACTGACAGCAGCATACAAAAAGCTGCCAGTGTGCTAATGTTTGGCATGAAGCTGAAAGACAATGAATACTCCAGACAAATAAGCTGGCGCAGCCTGCAAAAATTAGCAGCCGGCTGTTTTAGCAAGAGCAATTACACAGACAAAGAATTCCTGTTGCTGGTAAGCAAAGCAAAAAAAATGTACACACACAGAAAAAAATATGGTGGGGAATAAATAAAAATACAGTTGCCCGTTTATTCATTAATCATCAAATTACCCATCACTCTGAATTCCTTGCCTGCATTTACAATAATTACATTTTTATTATTTACATGCTGCCCTACATTCAAAACACATTCACCCCCGGCAACCGGGTCAATAAAAATATATCCGCCAGAAACTGTTGAAGGGGGCATGTTTCCATCAAACCAGTTGGCAGCAACATCCCAGTTGCCATTGCCATTAAAAATATAAACTGAACCCTTGCTGTCTTCAATTGCAATGTCATCTATGTACCCACGGAAATCGCCGGTTCCGGGCGCATGGTCGTAACCAATACAAATGCGGGTGATTGTTTTTCCATAAAGCCATAAACCAATATTCGATTTTATTTTACTCCATGTATTCACTGTTCCCCTGCCAGCTGATGGCCGTATAGATTCGCCTGCAGTATCCAACACATTACTGTTGTGTAAAGTTGTGCCGTCATTCATCACCAAATCAACAGAAACATATCTTGACAAATTGCTTTGCGGATAAGTGTAAAAACTCAATTGCGTGTGTGGGTTTACAGGAATATTTACTGGGAACACCCGGAAATAAATAAATGATGAATTAGCCGAATTATCATAGCCTGCATATCGCAAAGAATGTGTACCAATGTTATTTATTTCCCCTACTACGCTGCATTCAGGATTATTGGCTGTGCCGCCATAACCAATAATGTTTGTTGTTGAAACTGAAGGGTCAGGCGAATCTACCCAACCCGGCATTGCATCATAATTTTGTTCAAACCCTGAACGAAACCAAACAGGCCCGTTTGAATAAGGAACAGAAACATTGGTTGTAATGGCATCTGTGCCATTGATAACTTTTGTTGCTTTACCAACCAACCGCAGATACAAATCGCTGGAAATATAGGTGCCGTCGGCGCTGGTTGTTAGAAAATACTGGTTGTTGGGTACAGAATAATAGCTGTCTGCCTGTTTTGCAATAGCAGTGCCCTCATCATATTCATCAAACATGGCAATATAGCCATTGCCAATACCTGCCTGTTTGATATTGTAAACCTGCCTCCACAAAAATTCCCCTTTGTTTCTTGGTATTTGGTTTTGTGCGCCACCATTCCAGTTGCTCCATGCAAAGCCGGGAAAAATCACAGGCTGGTACATTAGCCCGTTTGCATTGCAATAAGCCAAATCTGGGATGAGGTAATTATTTTTGAAGTTATCAGCGCCCGCAATATCGCCAAACCTTCCAACGCTCCATGGGGATACCATGTCATAAGCCAGGTAAACGCTGCTAAAGCCGGCTTTTGAATCGCCTGTTGATGTGCGCCAGTTAGCAGGCACGCCTCCAATTACAAAACACCCGCTTGCCTTAAACCAATTAATTACATCAAGGCATTGTGATGCATTGCCCGGCCTGTCTGTAAAGCCAAAACCCCAAAGGCAAACAACTGGTTTGTTATTTTGATGAACATAATATGGGGAATTAATAATCTGTAACCTGCCCACCATATTGTTTTGCCAGTCAGTTTTTATAGAATCAAATTTTGCAGCATCCAAACCGCTGATATCATACATCAAATAAAATATACGGCTGTGGACTTCTGCAGAACGTTTCACTCTTGCTGTAATACTGTCACGGTTAGCCTTAAAAACGCCATCAAATGT
>CAYRRL010000325.1:0-4256 GCA_964426665.1 uncultured Ferruginibacter sp.
CCCCATTGCAGTAATTGCCATTACACTTGGAAGGAGGTTTTTCAAAACAACTATTCTTGAAAACAATATTATACAAACTACGGGCAGCGCAGGCGAAAGCATTGCAGCAGGCGTAGTGTTTACGTTGCCCGGTTTTTTGTTTTTAACTGATGGCGGCGGCGAGCAATTCTTTACGTACTCAACTATTTTGCCATTGGCAATTTTTGGCGGCATACTTGGTACATTAATGATGATTCCATTAAGGAAAGCGTTGATTGTGAAAGAACATGATACATTGCCTTACCCGGAAGGAACTGCTTGCGGCGATGTATTAAAAGCAGGCGAGAAAGGCGGTGATTTTGCAAAAACAGCTTTTTATGGGTTGGGTTTCGCTTTTGCGTACGCCATATTGCAAAAAGTATTTCATGTAATTGCCGAAGTGCCTTCTTATATCACTAAAAAGACAAGCGATTATTTACAAAGCGCTAAAATAAGCGGAGAGATAACACCTGAATATTTGGGTGTTGGTTATATCATTGGGCCAAAAATTGCCGGCGTGCTGGTGGCTGGCGGTGTGTTCGCATGGATGGTAATGATACCGTTGTTGACAAAATTGGTTCCGCCTGATGTAATAGCAGGGCAATTAATTAAACTTGGCTATTTAAAAGACATGCTGACTGCCGGCGGCAAAGGTGGCTGGGACCCAGTTGCGCATACTTTTAATGATTTTTCAGCCGCTGTGTATTATGCTTATGTAAGGCAGATAGGCGCTGGTGCAGTGGCAGCAGGTGGTTTTATTACATTGATAAAAACAATCCCTACCATTATTTCTTCTTTCAAAGGAAGTTTTGCAAGCGTTGGCAAAAGCAATGGCGAAACAAAAGGCGAAGTGCCAAGGACAGAAAGGGATTTGAATATTAAAATTGTTTTGTTTGGTAGCCTTGGATTGATTTTGTTAATGGCTTTCTTGCCTCAATTGCCGGGCGACAGTATCGGGCAAAAATTATTGATTGGTTTGTTAGTAGTGATATTCGGCGCATTCTTCGTTACTGTTTCTTCCCGTATTGTTGGTTTAATCGGTTCATCAAACAACCCAATAAGCGGTATGACGATTGCCACGCTGATGGGTACCTGCTTAATATTTATTGCCGTAGGCTGGACTGGCAAAACCTATGAGCCAATGGCGCTGGTAGTGGGTGGGATGATTTGTATTGCGGCTGCAAATGCAGGCGCTACTTCACAGGATTTAAAGAGCGGTTACATAGTAGGCGCTACTCCACGTAACCAGCAAATTGCTTTGTTTGTTGGCGCTATTGTTTCATCTATTGTAATTGGCTTGACGGTAAACTTTTTGGATAAGCCAACAGCAGCAATGGTTGCAAAGGGCGTAACAACACATGCTATCGGCAGCGAATTTTACCCTGCGCCGCAAGGCACATTAATGGCAACATTGGCAAAAGGGATTTTATCTTTTAACCTCGACTGGCAGTTTGTGCTGGCAGGTGTGTTTGTTGCAATAGTGATGGAACTTTGCGGCATTAAAGCATTAAGCTTTGCCGTGGGCGCTTACCTGCCATTGAGCACAACACTACCAATTTTTATTGGCGGCGCAGTAAGGGGCTTGGCCGATGCTTATCAGAAAAAGAAAAATATTAAACTAAGTGCCGAGGAAGAAGAACTGGGCAAAGGCAATTTGTTTGCAACAGGTTTGGTTGCTGGCGGCGCAGTTGCCGGCGTTATATTCGCTATTATGGCCGGCTTTGACGGGCCTGCGGCTGTGTTGGCAAAATTGAATGTGGAAGAAGGATTTAGCAAAGCGATTGGGCACGGCGGTTATCAAATAATCGGGGTATTGTTTTTTGCATTAATGGCTTTTGTGCTGTACAGGGTTGCGATTAAGAAAGACAAGTAACATTCAATTTTATATTGCAGCCACGGTAACCCGTGGCTGTTTTTTTTCAGGCATTCCAATATTGTATCTTTATTGCTGAATTATTTGCTGTATGCACATCCGGGCTTTCAAATACCTTTCGCCTGCCACCATTTATATACTGGCTTATTTTGCTTTTACAAAACAAGGCATATACACATGGCTGCCTATGTTGTACGCCTGGGTATTCATCCCGTTTCTTGAACTGGCAATAAAGCCCGATGAAAAAAATATGAGTGCCGCAGAAGAAGAAATGGCCAAGAGCGAAAAGCTGTATGATTATATGCTGTATGTTTTTGTAGGCTTGCAGTTTGTGGCTTTGTATATTTTCCTGAAAAGTTTTTCCCATGCAAATTTACCGGCAACAGATATTGCGGGCAGGGTTTGCACCATGGGTTTGCTTTGCGGCACATTCGGTATAAATGTAGGGCACGAGCTTGGGCATAGGGTAAATGCATTTGAACAATGGCTTGCCAAGGCATCGCTACTTACCTCTTTGTACATGCATTTTTTTATTGAGCACAACAAGGGGCACCATAAAAATGTAGCCACGCCGCATGACCCAAGCAGCGCAAGGCTTAATGAGCCTGTGTATTTGTTTTACTTCCGCACAATTATTTTCTCTTATTTATCTGCATGGAAAATTGCAAACGGGGAAATGAAAAAGAAAGAGCAAAACATTTTTCAGAACGAAATGCTGCAGGCGCATATGATACAGGCAGCATTTACGGCATTCATATTTTTTTATTTTGGCGCAACAGTTGGCGTTTATTTTTTGCTGGCTGCTTTCATGGGTATTTTATTGCTTGAAACAGTCAATTACATTGAGCATTATGGGCTGCAACGCAAAGAAACAGGCAATGGCAAATACGAACGCACTATGCCGCACCATAGCTGGAACAGCGACCATGTTTTAGGAAGGTTGATGCTGTTTGAACTCAGCCGCCACAGCGACCATCATTACCTTGCCAGCCGCAAATACCAAATACTAAAACACCACGATGAATCGCCGCAGTTGCCAACAGGCTACCCTGGCAGCATGTTGTTGTCGCTGCTGCCGCCGCTTTGGTTTTATGTAATGAACAAAAAAATAAAAAAACTGCAGGCAACAGGAATGACGGTTGCAGCCTAGCCCTGTTTTATTAAATGATACAATTAACATTTTTTTACTCCTTCAGTTCCCATCTTTTTGTTTTTTCAAATCCATATTGCAGCATGTTGGCATAATAATCGCAAATGCAAACAATAAAAAATTACATTTGCCCAAAATCATTAAACCCATGTTTGATATTTTATTACAGATAGATACATTAAGCAAGGCCACAGAGGCTACGGCCAATGCAAAGGAGTCCGTTATTGGGTTATTGCTTAAAGGCGGCCCGTTGATGATACCCCTCTTTGTTCTTTTTGCAATTGCGTTGTTTGTTTTCATTGAGCGCCTGCTTGTCGTTAGAAAAGTATCTAAGATTGCAGAAAACTTTATGAGCATGATACGTGACAACATTGTTACAGGCAATGTAGCTGCTGCAAGAAGCCTTTCAAAAAATACAGACAACCCTGTGGCCAGAATGATTGATAAAGGCATACAGCGGATAGGCAAGCCAATTGATGCAATAGAAAAAAGCATGGATAATGTTGGTAAACTGGAGATGTATAAGATGGAGAAAAACTTGTCTATACTGGCAGTTATAGCACGTATTGCGCCTTTGTTCGGTTTTGTGGGCACCATTGTGGGTTTGGTTTTGTTGTTAAAAGATTTTGCCACTATCAGTAACCCGTCTGTAAGCCAGATAGCAGATGCGATGTATGTAAAGCTGATTACATCTGCCAGCGGTTTGATAATTGGTATGCTTGCTTATCTTGGTTATAGTTTTCTTGATACACAAATCAACAGGACGGCCAACAGGATGGAAGCAGCAAGCAGCGAGTTTATTGATATTTTACAGGAACCAACCAGATAATTTTGATTAAAGAATGACGAATTTGGAATTGAGCATTTGTCATTAGTAATTCAATACTCTCATGAGCCTTCGGAAAAATAAATTAAGGGAAAGCCACAGCGAAGTAGACGCTGGGCCGCTTAATGATATTTTGTTTATCCTCCTTATGTTCTTTTTAATGATATCAACCTTGGCAAACCCCAATGTAATTAAGATGAGCGTGCCCAGGTCAAAGAGCGACACAAAATCAAAACAAAGCGTGGTAGTGAGTGTTGACAAAAAAAAGAATTTTTTTATTGGGGCAAAACAAATTGCCCCTGATTCACTGGAAGCTGCTTTAAAAAAATATATCCATGAAGGCGATAGTATAAAACCAGCTGTTGTTATTAATGCAGATTCATCTGCAA
>CAYRRL010000326.1:0-4228 GCA_964426665.1 uncultured Ferruginibacter sp.
CTTAAAATCCTGTTCCCCGCAACGGGAGTGACGGTTCGATTCCGTTCCCGAGTACAAGATGCCCCGGTTAAATCGGGGCTTTGTTATTTATACCATTTGCCATCTCTTATCTTTGTTGCCTTTTTACAAAAGCCATTTATCTGCCTTCTCTGAAAAAGATATATCAGATTATAATCAACCACCTGCGCACCAAGCTTAGCAGGGCCCAGTTTGTAATAGTAATAGCCACATTGGTTGGCTTTGTTTCCGGCCTTGCGGCTGTGTTGCTTAAAACATTAGTGCATTACCTGCAACATTGGATTGAACATATTACTATTTCCCGTTTTGCCTACTTGCTTTTTCCTGCTGTTGGTTTAATTGTGTGTGTGTTTATTACCCGTCATTTTTTTGGTGGGCAAATTGAAAAGGGAATTGCAATGGTGTTAAAAGCAATTGCCCGTAAGTCTTCTTTTATACCATTGAGCCATTCTTATTTGCATGTTGTTACCAGCTCTGTTACGGTTGGGCTTGGTGGCTCTGCAGGTTTGGAAGCGCCAATTGTAGCCACAGGCTCGGCCGTAGGCTCCAACCTTAGCCGTATCAGCGATTTGAATTACCAGGAACGCACATTGGTAATTGCATGTGGCGCTGCTGCCGGGATTTCAGCAGTATTTAATGCACCCATTGCAGGAGTCATCTTTGCTGTGGAAGTATTGCTTGCAGAAACAGTAGTAAGTTATTTCATCCCTTTAATTATTTCATCAGTTGCTGGCGTGCTTTGCTCAAAAATAATTTTGCAGGAAAATGTGCTCTTCAATTTTATACTAAAGCAAAATTTTAATTATAAAAATGTTCCCTATTATATTTTGCTGGGCGCATTGGCAGGTTTTGTTTCGTTGTACTATGCAAAAATATTTAAAGCGGTTGAAGGCAAATTGCATCATTCCAAAATAAATGCTTACCTGAAAGCTTTGTTTGCAGGCCTGTTATTGATGGCAATGTGTTTTTTATTCCCTCCGTTATTTGGCGAAGGTTACACAAGCGTAAAGGCAGTTGCAGGCGGCACCTTAAAAACATTCACCGACAACAGCCGCCTGTTTTCTTTGCTTAGCGACAATTGGGGGCTTTTTGCTTTTACTGCGTTTATCGTTTTATGCAAGCCAATAGCGGCCGCTATTACCATTGGCGGCGGTGGCAATGGAGGCAATTTTGCGCCCTCATTGTTTACAGGTTCTTATTTAGGTTTTGCTTTTTCAAGGCTGCTCAATAATACGCCATGGATAAAAATACCAGAGGGGAATTTTAGTTTGGTAGGAATGGCAGGCGTGTTAAGCGGCGTAATGTATTGCCCTTTAACAGCAGTGTTTTTGATTGCAGAAATTACCAACGGCTACGAATTGTTTATCCCTTTGATGATAGTTTCTTCCATTTCATTTTTTATTGTTAAAGGTTACCAGCCATTTTCAATGGAAACAAAAAAGCTGGCACTTGAAGGGCAGATATTCACACATAAAAAGGAGAAAAACATACTTACGTCTATTAAGCTTGATGAAATGCTGGCTGGTTCTTACGAAACAATTGCTATTGATAAGCGGTTGAAGGATTTGGTAGAAATTATTAAGCACAGCGAAAAAAATATTTTTGCTGTAACGGATAGCAAAGGCCGCTTTGCAGGCATTATTGAATTGAATGATGTGAAACAAAAAATATTCCAGCCGGAACAGTTTAATACAGTTTCTGTAAAATCTATAATGAAAAAGCCTGCAGCAATTTTAGAAGAAGGGCAGGACATGCATACAGTAATGGAGAAATTTGATATAACCCATAGCTGGTATTTGCCAGTATTGAATAAAGAAAGAAAATTTATTGGTTTTATTTCCAAAACAAAACTCTTCGATAGATACCGGGAAATATTGTCGCAACAGGTTGATTTATATGAGTAGTTTTTTAGAAAGCAAAAGCCACGTGCGCCATCAACCTGTTGCTGGCCTTTACAAAACCATTTGCAAGGTTTTGTGATAAGGGCGCTTGAAAATTTGTGCCAATAGCAACCTTGCCAATATTGGTTTCCAGCCCAAGTGTGCCAAGCAATACGTTGCCGCCTGATAAATCAACCTCTATTTTATTGTCAATATCTTTTTTTGCCGATTCGTATTGAATGCCTGCATTGGGTGCCAGCCTAACTTTCCCCGCTTTTATTTTATAATACACCTGTGAGCTAAGGCTAAGTTTATCCCCGTAAGCATAATTGTATTTATTGCCTGTATTTATTTTGTATGATGCTGACATATTCAGCCCTGCATCCTGCAGCCGTAAATCATACATAGCCGCAAGCGAATAATCAATGCTTGCTGTGCCAAGCTGGAAAAGGTTGGTATTTTGGTTGGCGCTGCTTTTATCGGCAGGGTTGTATTGGCCAGTTGGCAATTTGATGCCACCGCCAACCCAAAGGCTTTGCACCAGCAGCTTGTTTTTAAATGCGGCTCCTTTTGTATTCACCAACTGGTAATAGCCTGCTACAGAAATATCGCTGATGCCATTTTTATTTTTTGCAACGCCCTGGTTTACCCTTTCGTTAAAACTATAAGGCAATGTAACCATCACACGTAATTTATCATTGAAGGTGTAGCCGCCCCATAGCTCTGCTATATTGTATTTTTCATTGCTTGTTAAATAGGTGGCTGTGCCGCCTGCGCCAAGGTGCGTATTCAGCGCATTGTACCTGTAGCGTATGCCAAAAATATGTTTGTAAAAATCTGGTAATATGCCAATATAGCTGTTGCCTGCGCCGCAGCCACAAATATCACAGGCAGGTGCGGCAATTGAAATAAAAAGCAAAGCGGCTATTGATAGCGTGGTTTTCTTTGTCATAAAAAATTATTGTTCAGCCAAATCTTTATTCAGAATAAACGCCCTGTCATTAAGTGTTTTAAGGAACTGTATTATTTTTTGTTTTTCTGTATCAGTAAGTGCAATGCCGGGCCTTGCGTTTTGTTGCAGCAATGGGTCTAAGTTCTGTAGTTGCCCTACGCCGGTTTGGTAATGGTTCAGCACGCCATCCAATGTAAATATCCGCCCGTCGTGCATATAAGGCCCTGTGTATTCAAGGTTGCGTAGGGAAGGCACTTTGAATTTGAATTTGTCATTTTCATTTAACGTGATAGCATACCTGCCCAAATCATTCGCCGCATTTAAAGAAAGCCCGTTGCTGCGGAAAGAATTGTCAGTAAACAAAGGTTCTGCATGGCAGCCGCTGCATTTTTGCTTAAAAATTGTATACCCATCATTTTCATCTTTTGTAAACGATGACTGTCGCCGCATTACGCTGTCGTATTTTGAATTGCTGCTGATGCACATCAGCATGAATTGCGAAAGGGATTTCAGGAAATTAGCCGTAGTAATATTTTCTGAGCCAAATGCTTTTTTAAACAAAGATGGGTACAAGGCATGGCGCTGAAGTTTCCTTAAAACATTCGCCATGGTATCGCCCATTTCCACATGGTTGGTAATAGGCGCTATAGGTTGCAGGTCAAGGTCAGCAATACCGCCGTCCCACATAAAAGTATTGCTCCATGCAAGGTTCATAATGGGCGTGCTGTTGCGTATGCCAAACTGGTCAAATATACCATGGCTTGTTTTATGGCCATGTTGCGTAAATGCTGATGTTGGTATATGGCAACTGCCGCAGCTAATGGTGTTGTTGGCAGAAAGTATCGGGTCGTAAAATAATTTCCTGCCCAATTCAAAGCCTTCTTTAGTTACGGGGTTTGTTTCAAAATGGTAAACAGGTGCAGGGAAATTAGAGGGCTTTTGAAAACCTGCATAGCGTTCAATAACTTCTTTGTTGCAGGCAATAGCGCCTGCAACAAAGAAGATGATAATTATAAATTGCTTTTTGCTCATTAGTTTTCTGTATGATCATGTTTAAACATGCCTGTAAAATTATTGGCAATATTAGCGCTATAAGGTTCCACCATTACCATTGGGTAATCTTCAATTTTAAACGTGGTGGCGCCATTAAACAGTTTCAAAACATCAACCATCAGGTGGATATTAGTTTCTTTTCCGGTTTTTACTTTTGGTGTGCCCCTTGCTGTTAAGTCAAGTGTAATTGTTTTAATATTATTAATAGTGGGTGCGGACATGCCTCCAAACAAACCAATATGATAAGCATAATCACCCATCATTGATGCAGGGGATGTGCCTTCCATTTTAAAGAAGATATAACCACTGTTCCAGCTCCAGTACA